>DASQLJ010000642.1:0-8589 GCA_035630095.1 Longimicrobium sp. | reverse complement strand
CTCGTCGCCCAGATCCAGCGTACGGAACTCCCGCTCCACCGATCGAGGGATCGCCCGCATGGGACCTCGCTCGTTCAGTTCTGGTGTGGGGGTGCCGTTACTTTATGTTCACTTTTTCGCCTCGTCCAGATGTGGGTAATGCGTAGCCCACCAGGGGGGAGGATGGGGGAGGGGAGAACTACGTGCGCTCCGGACGCTCCCGTCGGGTCCTGCCAAGCGGACGCCGAGGCACGCTCCAGGCTCCGCTGGCCACCCGGACCGTCCCTCCCCCAGGTTGTTTTGGCAGGTTGTTTGGGGGGAGGGACAGGCGCCGTCAGGCGCCAGGGAGAGGGCCCAGCGGTGCCGGCGCCGGCACGCCCTGCTTCCGCCTCTCCCGACATCTCTACCGCATCAAATCCACTCCGCCGCATCCGGCAGCGTCCGCCGCACCTGGTCCGCGGTCTCGGGATCGTCCGACATCATCCTGAAATCCTTGAAGTCGAAGCCGGGGCCCACGGCGCACGTCACCAGCGTGTAGCCGCCGGTCGTGCGCGCGGCCTGCCAGTCGCGCGCGGCGATCACGGCGGCGGCGGCGACGCCCTCGGCCGGCGCGGCGAGCGTCTGCGTGTCGAATGTCGTCAGCGCGGCGTCGATGCGGAGGAGCTCGAGCGCGTCGCCCTCGACCCACGTCCACGCCTCGTCGCTGGCCACGCGGTGCCAGCGGCTGTGCGCGCCGTCCACCAGCAGGAAGTAGATCAACGTCAACGCGTTGCGCGCGCTGCGGTGGTCGAACGGCTGCACGCGGCGGGCGCTGCGGTACACCTCGCGGTACCAGCCGCCCTCGGGGTGCGCCTGCAGGCCCAGGCGGCGGATCAGCTCTTCTGCGCGGGGATGCACGGCGGTCTCGGCGGGTGGGGGGTGGATGATGCCCGTTCGCGCCTCCATCATGCGCGATCGTACGAACCGTGGAAAGAGGCGCCACCTGGCGTCCTGACGGAATCCGCCGGCCTCGTCCGGCTCGCTCGCCTCACCCCCGCCCTTGCGCGCATCCCCTCTCGCGGGGAACATCATCTCCATACCCGATCTCCATACCCGTCGTCACGCCCCAACCCTCCCGCGCCCCGGCCATGATCCTCCGCCGACCCGCCTTCGCGCTCGCCGCCGCCGTCCTGGCGCTGGCGGCATCCTCCGCATCCGCGCAGCAGCAAGGGGTCGCGCAGGAGCGGTATCCCACGCAGTGGTCGGCGCGCACGGCGAACGCGCCGGTGGTGCGCGACGCGCTGCGGTGGATCGAGGCGAACTTCCCCGCGCAGGTGGAGGAGTGGGTGCGCATCACCCAGATCCCCGGGCAGAGCACGCACGAGCAGCGGCGCGCCGCCTACGTGGCCGAGCAGATGCGCGCCGAGGGGCTGGAGGTCACCACCGACTCCATCGGCAACGTCACGGGGCGGCGGAAGGGGACGGGCGGCGGGCCGGTGATCGTCTTCGCCGTGCACCTGGACACCGTGCATCCGCTGGACACGGACGTGACGGTGCGCGTGGACGGCGGCACACTGCGCGCGCCCGGCGTGTTCGACAACTCGGCGTCGGTGGCCGACATGCTGGCGGTGATCCGCGCGATGAACCGGGCCGGCGTGCGCACCCGCGGCGACATCGTGCTGGTGGGCACCGCGCAGGAGGAGCTGGGGCTGGTGGGGATGGACTGGTGGCTGGCCCACAACCCGCGCCCCGACATGCTGGTGGCGGTGGACGGCGGGCTGGGGACGGTGAACTACGGCGCGCTGGGGATCTACTGGACGCGCTACCACTTCACCGGCGAGGGGAGCCACACCAACACCTCCACCGGCAAGCCGCACCCCGCGCGCGCCATGGCCGACGCGATCCGCTCGATCTTCGAGCTGCGCATCCCCGAGGGGCGGGGCGGCGCCGTGTACAACGTGGGGATGGTGGGCGGCGGCAAGGTGTTCAACGCCATCCCGCAGGACGTGTGGTTCACGGTGGACCTGCGCTCGGTGAACCCCACGCTGCTCGATTCGCTCGACGCCGAGATCGACCAGCGCGTGCGCGCGGCGGCGCGGGCCCACGGCGTGGCCACCACCCGCGGGCAGGTGCAGCACCAGCGCGCCGCCGGCACCGCCGACATGCTGCGCGACCGCCGCGCCCACCCCCTGGTGCAGACCGCGCTGGACGCCCACGCCTTCGCCGGCATCCCCGCGCGCGCCGAGGCCACGGGGAGCACCGACGCGAACATGGCCGTGACCCGCGGCATCCCCGCCATCGCCGTGGGCCGCGCGCGGGGCGGCGACCAGCACACCCTCACCGAGTGGGCCGACCGCGACAGCGCCCTCCCCGCGACCAAGATGCTCCTGCTGCTGGCGGTGAGCCTGGCGGGGCTGCGGTAGGCGAGAGCCATCCCGGCGCCGGCGCCGCGGGCCCAGGGTGAGGGCCCGCGCCTGCGTCCACGAAGATTTCCCCGCTCGACCACGATGTGGCCTCCGCGCAGGGCCGAGGGCGAGACGCTTCGTGCCACTCCCGCGCCTTTCGTCCCATGGCGCACGGCGGGTTCCACATCGTCCAACTCCGCGCGGGTGCGTGATCTGCGCGGTGCCGGCGCGTGCGCGGGGGTGGCGGGTCGGGCTCTTGCCTGCTTTCGCGCGGCGGGGTTATCATCGCTGTCCGCCGCATTTTTCGGGAACGTGCCACGCGCCGGGCCACACGCGCCCGCGCCGCCGTGGCGCGCCGCCGCGGCGGGCGGAACGCGCGGGCGCCGAGCGGACGGCGCCGCTCTCCCTTTCCGCCGCTTCCCGCACCGCCGACCACGCTCCACCGATCCGCCGCATCCAATGATGGAACCCTGGCAGGAAGGCCGGGCCGAACCCGCCGAGTGGCTGGGCACCCGCTTCGTGTGCCGCGTCTCGGGCGCGCCCGCCGACACGGTGGACGGGCTGCGCGCCGCCGCCACGCTCGACCGCCTGGCGCGGCTGCACCAGGTGGACGCCGAGCTGGCCGACCGCCGCGAGCGCCTCTCCGCCGTGCTCTTCGCCGCCATCGGCCGCGCCGGGGGGGACAAGCCGCTGCGCAACCGGCTGATGTCGCTCAAGCGCGAGCTCTACAACCTGCGCCCCGGCGCGTCGGCCAGGGTGGCGGACGCGGTGGCCTCGCTCCCCGCGCATGAGGCGGACGAGGTGCGCGGCTTCGCGGCGCTGCTGGACGAGCGGGTGGCGCTGGAGCAGGCGGTCCGCGCGGCGTACGGCGAGGAGACGCCGGCGCTGCGCGCGCGCTTCCGCCGGCTCCTGGACGACGCCGACTTCCGCAAGGGGCTGATGATCAGCAGCCGCTCGCTCTACGGCTCGCTGGAGCGCTGGGGGCAGGCGGCCGCGGCGGGCGGCGCCGACCTGGGCGGCAAGGACGAGAAGACCGAGCGCGGGCTGCTGCGCTACTACACGCGCATGGCCATGAAGGCCACCCCCTTCTCCACCTTCTGCGCCATCATCCCCGGCGCCTTCGTGGACGGCGAGGAGGACGACGGCGGCGAGCTGATCCGCTTCCACGGCGACCCGCGGGTGAAGCGCAGCTACGTGCGCATCAACAAGTTCATCTACGGCCTGCTGTACGACCACCTGCGCACCCGCCCCGCCGTGCGCCACGCGCTGCGGGTGGAGCTGAACCCCACGCTCCGCGACCAGGACGGCCGCCTGGTGTACCTCACCGCCATCGACGCGCGCGAGGTGTTCCAGCGGCTGGCGAACAACGAGGTGCTGGAGCTGATCACGGGCACGGTCGGCGGCGGCGACCGGCCCACGCTGGGCGAGCTGATCGGCACGCTCGCGTCGGACCCCGCCATCGAGGCCACCCCCGAGGAGGCCGAGGCGTACCTCGACAAGCTGATCGAGATCGGCTTCCTGCGCTTCCACACCGGGATCCGCGAGCAGGACAGCGACTGGGACCTCCCCTTCCGCGCGCTGCTGGACGGCATCGACGACGACCACGCGCGGCAGGCCAGCCGGCTGCTGGCGCGGCTGCGCGAGGTGGTGGAGGCGTACACCGACGCAGAGGTGGGCGAGCGGGAGCGGATGGTGGAGGAGATGCACGCGCTGCTCAAGGACGCCATCGAGGCGATGGAGGTCCCGCAGCGCCTGCGCCGCGACATGCCGTTCTACGAAGACGCCACCAGCGCCGCCCGCGCCGAGGTGGCGCTGACTCCCGGCGTGCGCCGCACCTTCGAGGCGTGGGCGTCGTGGGTGCGGGTGACCTCGCGGGTGGCGTGGCCGCGCGGCGAGCAGGCCACCATGCGGCACTTCTTCGACGACTTCTACGGCGAGCGGGGCCGCATCCCCCTGCTGGTGTTCTACGAGGACTTCTACCGCGAGCACTTCAAGACGCACGTGGAGAAGGAGGCCAAGATCCGCGCCGGCGAGCGCGACGACGACCTGAAGGGCTACGACGTGGGCAACCCCTTCGGCCTCGACTTCGTGAAGCGTCTCGGCGAGACGCGCGACCGGCTGGGCGAGCTGCTGCGCGAGCGCTGGCAGGGCGCCCCCGGCGCCGACGAGATCTCGCTCACCCACGCCGAGGTGGAGGAGGCGCTGCAGGGGGTGGAGACCACCTCCGGCGTCTGCCGCTCGATGGGCAGCTTCGCCTGCCTGGCGCCCTCCGAGCAGCCGGGCGGCGACCCGCTCCTGGTCCTCCAGGGCGGCAGCTACACCACCGGCTTCGGGAAGTACTTCTCCCGCTTCCTCTACATGCTCCCCGACGACGTGCAGGAGCAGGTGCGGCGCGAGAACGCCTCGGTCACCGGCGAGCTGCTGGCCGAGATCTGCGGCGACGCGCAGTTCAACGCCAACCTGCACCCGCCGCTGCTGCGCTGGGAGATCAGCTACCCCACCGGCGAGAGCGGGAACGCCGAGGAGCAGCTCAAGAGCAGCGAGATCTTCGTGGAGCGCGACCCCGAGGACGTGAACACCCTCCGCCTGGTCCACGGCCCGACCGGGAGCCGCGTGGTTCCCGTGGACCTCGGCTTCCTGAACCCGCGCATGCGGCCGCCGCTGTACCAGCTCGTCTCGCGCTTCACCCCGCCGGCCATGTTCGCGCCGCCGGTCCCCGAGGGCCCCGAGCGCCGCCCCCGCCCGCAACCCGCCGCGGAGCCGTCGGCGGACGCGGCGAATGGTGATGCGATGGACGGCGATGACGCGGTCGATGGCGCTCGCGCGGTCGACGGAGGCGGCGCGGGCGTCACGGTCGATGCGCGGGCGGCGGTCGACGCGTCACCCGATGTCGCGGCGCCCCCGGCCGACACGGCGGCGGTCGATGCCGCGCCGGTCGCGGAGGCGCAGGCCGGTGGAGAGGCCGCCCCGGACGCCCCCGCGGCGGAGGCGCCGCCGCCGCCCCCGCCGCGCATCCAGGTGCGGCCGCGGATCAGCTACGAGGGGTCGCTGGTGCTGTCGCGGCGGCGCTGGATGGTGCCGATGCAGCTCTTCCCGCAGCGCGAGCCGCACGAGAGCGGCGCCGACTTCTTCCTGCGCGCCAACCGCTGGCGCGCCGAGGCGGGGATCCCCGAGTCGGTGTACGTGCGCATCAACCCGAGCTCGGAGCCGCCGAAGCCGGCGCCCGGCTCGCCCGTGGATGCCGCCGCGCAGGCCGAGGCCGAGGCGCAGCAGCAGGCCGTCGCCGCCGCCGAGGTGCCCGGCTACGAAGCCGCGGCCGAGGGCGCCGCCGAGGCGCACGACGAGGCCGAGGCCGTGGAGCCCGCGGCCGCCGGAGAGGCGGAGGCCGGGGCGGAGGGCGAGGCGAAGAAGCCCGCCGTGCCGCGCACCGCCGGCTCGCGCGACCTGCACAAGCCGCAGTTCATTGACTTCGGCAACCCGCTGCTGGTGGGGCTGCTGGGGAAGATGGGCGCCAACGTGAAGAGCTTCACCGCCGTGGTGGAGGAGCGCCTCCCCGCCCGCGAGGCGCTCCCCCGGCACGGCGGCGACGCGTACGCCTCCGAGCTGGTGGTGCAGCTCTACTTCCCGGCGGGGACCTCCGGCGCCGCCGCCCACGCCGCCGCCGGCCAGGAGGAGCATGCTGCAGCCGTGGCCTGAGGGGACGAGCTGGCTGGCCGTCCACCTCTTCTTCAACCACCCCGGCATCTACACCGGCGAGTGCGACGCGGTGGTGATGGACATCACCGAGCCCTTCGTGCGCCGCTGCCAGCGCGAGGGGTGGATCGACGGCTACTTCTTCATCCGCTACAGCGAGCACGGCCCGCACGTGCGCCTGCGCCTGCACGGGAAGACGGAGGTGCTGGAAGGCACCGTCTGGCCCGCGCTCCAGGAACACGTCCGCGCGAGCTACCCCGACGTCTCGTTCGAGACGCCCGACGTGCCGGCCTACGCGCCCTGGCCCGAGGTGCCGCCCGAGACGCCGCTGCTGCTGACGCACGCCGCGCGCATCGAGTACGAACCCGAGACCGAGCGCTACGGCGGCCCCGAGGCGATCCGCGTGGCGGAACGCTACTTCGAGATCAGCAGCGACGCGGCGTTCGCGCTGCTGCGGCGCACCAGCCGCACCGAGCGCTCGTCGCGGCTGGGGAAGGGGCTGCTCACCATGGTGCAGCTCGTCCACGTGTTCACCGGCGACCGCGCCGCGGCGGTGCGCTGGGCCACGCAGTACAACCTGGGCTACCTGCGCGGCGTGGCGCGCGAGGAGGAGCAGCGCGAGGCGTGGCTGGGCGCCTTCGACAGCGGCTACAGCAGCCAGTCGGAGACGCTGGGCGCCTACGTGGAAGAGGTGTGGAGCCGCATGGAGGAGGGCGAGGAGCTTTCCGAGGCGCTGGACCTGTACCGCGACGGGCTGCTGGAGGTGCGCGGCCACTTCCGCGAGCTGTTCGAGGCGGGGCGGCTGGGCCGCGCCGACGGGACCTTCGCGGAGTGGGAAGCCGCCGTGATGGGCATCTGCAGCAGCTACCTGCACATGATGAACAACCGCCTGGGGATCACCATCCAGGAAGAAAGCTACCTGGCGTACCTCGTGACCCGTACCCTGCAGGCGCCGGCGCCCGTCGAGTGACGGCCCGCCGCCTCCACACCCCGCGACCTCGTTGACGATGAGCACCGATACATCCGCCCAGTCCACGCCGCCGCCGCCCGCCGCGCCGCCGGGGACCCCCGAGTTCTTCCTGGAGGCCGCCGCGCGCATCGCCGCGCGGACCGCCGCCGCGGCCGAGTGGCGCAGTGACGCCTCGGCCACCTGGACGGTGATGTCGCCCGACCGCGACCGGCCGGAGGCGCGCGTGTCCATCCCCACCCCCGCCTCGGGGACGCTGTACGAGGGCACCAGCGGGATCGCGCTCTTCCTGGCCGAGGTGTGGAACGCCACCGGGCGCAGCGACGACGCCCTGCTGCGCGCCGCGCTGGGCGGGATCCGCTTCGGGCTGGACGAGGGGCGCGAGCTCCCCGTCTCGTCGTACGGCTTCCACGGCGGGCGCGTGGGGATCGCCTACGCGGCTTCGCGCGTGGGCCGGCTGGCCGGGCGCCCCGAGCTCGTGGCCGAGGCGCAGGCGCTGCTGGCCGACGCGGCCGGGCACGAGCGCGAGGACCGCGGGCTCGACGTGATCGGCGGCGCGGGGGGCGCGATCCAGGCCCTGATCGCGATGGCGCCCTGGCTCCCCGACCCCGCCCTGGCGCTCACCATGGCCCGCGCCATGGGCGACCACCTGCTGGAGGCGGCCGACCGCGAGCCCGGCGGGTGGTGCTGGGGGACGATGCGGGGCTCGTCGATCCGCCACCTGTGCGGATACGCGCACGGCGCGGCGGGGGTGGGGCACGCGCTGCTGGAGCTGTACCTGGCCACCGGCGACTCGCGCTACCGCTACGGGATGGAGCAGGCCTTCCTGTACGAGGCCGAGTTCCTGGACCCCGTGCACTCCAACTGGCCCGACCTGCGCCACGGCGAGCTGGGCGAGCTGCTCTACTCCGGCCGCCAGGAGCAGCTGCGCGACCGGGTGCTGGCGGGGGAAGACCTGGCGCAGGGCGAGCCGCGCTACATGAGCGCCTGGTGCCACGGCGGCCCCGGGATCGGGCTGAGCCGGCTGCGCGCGTGGGAAGCGCTGGGCGACCCCGCCTACCTGGCCGACGCCCGCGCGGCGATCACCGCCACGCTGGCCTCGCTCGAGGACCCGCGGATGAACTACTCGCTCTGCCACGGCCGCTTCGGCAACGCCGAGACGCTGGTGGTGGCGGCGGAGCTGCTGGGCGAGCCGGCGCTGCTGGAGCGGCCGCGGCAGGTGGCGATGGAGGGGTGGGAGGCGTACGAGGGGCGCGGCGAGCGCTGGTCGTGCGGCACCATGCAGGGCGTGCCCGACCCCGGGCTGCTGCTGGGCGAGGCCGGGATCGGCCTGTTCCTGCTGCGCCTGGCGCGGCCCGGGACGCCGTCGGTGCTGCTGGTGACGCCGGAAGACGGCGCCCGCGCGCCGGACGACGGGGGCGCCGGCCACGCGCGGGCGCAGCGCGAGGCGGTGGAGGAGTGGTTCGGCCGCTCGCTGGCGCTGGCGGAGGCGCTCGGCGCCGAGGTGAGCCTCCCCACCCGCGCCCCCGGCGCGCCCGCCCGCTCCGACGTGGACGCCGCCGCCGA
>DASQLJ010000641.1:0-9699 GCA_035630095.1 Longimicrobium sp. | reverse complement strand
CGAGCTGCGGGTGGAGCGCTCCTTGAGCCACACGCCGCTCTTCCAGGTGATGTTCGCGGTCAGCGACGGCACCGGCGGGCCTCGGCCGTGGGGAGGGCTGGCGGTGGAGCCGTACCCGGCGGGTGCTGGCGCGGCGAAGTTCGACCTGGACGTGATGGTGATGGAGCGGGAGGGGGGGCTGGACGTGGGCTTCACCTACCGGGAGGAGCTGTGGGACGCGTCCACGATGGAACGCGTCGCCGGGGCGTACGCCCTGTTGCTGGAGGCCGCCGCGGTCGACGCGGGCCGGCGCGTCCTGGATGTCCCGCTGATGACGGATGCGGAACGGGAGCGGCTGCTCCGGCAGTGGAACGCCGTCCCGGCCGTGGTCCCCCCGTCGTCCCGCCCCCTGCACGAGCGGTTCGAGGAGCAGGCGGCGCTCTCCCCCGGCGCCCCCGCCGTGCTGCACGGCGGCGCCGTGCTGGCCTACGCGGAGCTGGACGCGTGGAGCACGCGGCTCGCCCGCGCGTTGCGCGGCCGCGGCCTCGCGCCGGAAGCGCGCGTGGGTGTCCTCCTGGAGCATTCCGCCGCGGCGGTGGCCGCCCTGCTCGCCGTTCTCAAGGCCGGTGCCTGTTACCTGCCGCTCGATCCCGCCACCCCGCCCGAGCGCCTCGCCTGGCTCCTCGACGACGCGGACGTCGGCGTGGTGCTCACGGAGGCGCGGTGGAGCGGGCTCGTTCCGCCAGGGCGTGCGGTGGTCCTCGGCGACGACGACGCCCCGGCGGGTGAGGCGCGACGCCCGCGGGTCGCCCCCGGGAACGCGGCGTACCTGCTGTACACCTCCGGGTCTACCGGGCGCCCCAAGGGGGTGCTGGTCTCCCACGAGGCCGCCACGGCCCACCTGTCGGCCATCGCCGGCACGTACGGGCTCACGGCCGCGGACCGGGTGCTGGTCTTCGCCGCCCTGAGCTTCGACCCGTCGCTGGAGCAGACGCTGGCGCCGCTCCTGGCCGGCGCGTCGGTCGTGGTGCGCGACCCGGAGGTCTGGTCGCCCGCGGAGCTGGCGGAGCGGGTCGGCGCGCTGGGCGTCACCGTGGCCAACCTGCCGACGGCGTACTGGGGTGCGCTGGTGCAGGACCGCGCGGCGGCCGCGGAGGTGAAGCGGCGGCTGCGGCTGTTGATCGTGGGAGGAGAGGCGTTCCCGCCGGCCTCGGCGGCCGCGTGGAACGAGCTTCCCGGCGAGCCGGTGCGGTTGCTGAACGGGTACGGGCCGACGGAGGCCGTGATCACGGCGACTGTCCACGAGGTGGCGGAGGAGGACGGGTCCGGCAGGCGCACGAGCGTGCCCATCGGCCGGCCGGTGGGGGGACGCGGGGCGTACGTGCTGGACGCACGGGGGGAGCCGGCGCCGGCCGGCGTCCCGGGCGAGCTGTACCTGGGCGGCGCGGCGCTGGCGCGCGGCTACCTGGGCCGGCCGGCGCTGACGGCGGAGCGCTTTGTCCCGGACGGGCTCTCGGGCGAGTCGGGAGCGCGGCTGTACCGGACGGGGGACCGGGCGCGGTGGCTGTCCTCGGGCGAGCTGGAGTACCTGGGGCGTGACGACGGCCAGGTGAAGGTGCGCGGCTACCGCATCGAGCTCGCCGAGGTCGAGACCATCCTGCGACGTCACCCCGCCATCCGCGGCGTGACCGCGGTGGTGCGCGCTTCCTCCCCAGGCTCGGGCGACGTCCGGATCGTGGCCTACCTGGAAGCGGACACGGGCGTCTCCGTGGCCGAGGTGCGCGAGCACGCGCGCGCCTTCCTCCCGGAGTTCATGGTTCCCGCCACGTTCGTGGTGCTGGACGCGCTCCCGCTCACCCCCACGGGGAAGGTGGACCGGCGGGCGCTCCCGGAGCCGGAGCCCGCCGCCGCGCCGGCCGACGAGGAGCCGCGGACGGAGTTGGAGCGCGCCATCGCCGCCGTTTGGGCCGAGGTGCTCGGCGTTCCGACGATCGGGGTCCGCACGAGCTTCTTCGACCTGGGTGGAAACTCGCTTCTGGTGGTCCGCGCGGCCCGACTGCTGGACTCGGCGCTGGGGAGGAGCGTGCGGGTGATGGATTTCTTCGAGCACGTCACCGTGGCCGACCTGGCGCGCCACCTTTCGGGTGCCGCGGCATCGGCGCCGATGGGCGACGCACGCGAGAACCGGGTGGAGAAGCCTCGACAAGCGATCCCTGTTCGGACGACCGGATCGGAGCGGCCGTTGTTCCTGGTCCATGACGGATGGGGGACGGTCGCGTACGCGCAGGTGCTGCATCGCCACGTCGACGAGGAACTCCCGGTCTACGCATTGCCGCCGGTGTCCGGCGAGGAGCTCCCCCTCCGTACGATCGAAGGCATGGCGACCCGGCTGGTGCGGATGGTCCGTGAAGTCCAGCCCGTGGGCCCCTACCGCCTGGCCGGCTGGTCCTTCGGGGGGATTCTCGCCTGGGAGATGGCCGCACAGCTCGTCGGCCAGGATCAGGCCGTCGAGTTCCTGGGGATGATCGACACCTACCATCCATCGGTCGTCGGCAGCGGAGCCGGGGACACGGGGCACGGCGAATCCCCGCCCTTCCGAATTCTCCGCGGAGAAGACGGTGGAGAGAGCGACGGCGTGGGGGCGGAGGACCAGGCATCCGCCGCTTCGGAAGCGGACCCGGGGGCGTTCGCCACCAGACGGCGGGAGCAGGGGCTGCTCCCCGGGCACCTCGCGGTGGACGAAGCGCGGGAGGTCCAGGACCGTTCGCGCATTTATCTCCTCGGTCTACGCGGGTACGGTCCTCGGCCGCTTCCGCTTCCGGTCCATCTGTTTTTCGCGCGGGATGACGCCAGCGTCGATCCCTGGCGCGGCTGGCAGACTCTCCTGGACGAGGTGTCGATCAGTGCGACGCCCGTGCCGGGAACGCACCGGTCCATGATGGAGGCACCCAACGTCGAATCTCTCGGTCGAGCGCTGTCGCGTGAGATCGGTCGCGCGACTGCAAGCCGGAACGTCCTGCCAGAAGACACGACTCACCTGTCGTGACGCTGCAGAGGGGGAGGCTTGGTAAAGCCCCCACCTTCTATGACTCACCCACGGGAAGCAAATTTTAAATTTTTCGAGAGACCCCTCACGGCTTCGGCAATCTCGGAAGGCTCGGCTGTCTTAACCTGCGGCGTGCAATCGCCACCGGTTCCTCGGCGGCTGTAGATCCTGCAGGAGCGCCGTCCTGAGGTCCGTCATCACAGACCCCTCTCGCGAAAGCTGGAAAAGTGGAAAAGCACCAGTTCGGCGCACCGCGATCGACACCAACGAAAACGGCCCTGCCACCCGCGAGGGCGACAGGGCCGTAAATCGTTGCAGCGCAACAACGGAGGCGGAGGGACTCGAACCCCCAAAGGCTTGCGCCCGCCGCATTTCGAGTGCGGTGCCTTACCAGTTAGACTACGCCTCCAAACCGACATCAGTCGGGACGGCCGGATTTGAACCGGCGACCCCTCGCTCCCGAAGCGAGTGCTCTACCGGGCTGAGCCACGTCCCGAAGGAACTCCCCGGATACCACTGAAACCACCGAACCAGACCAGACCTGCACCGGAGCGGACCGGGTGGGATTCGAACCCACGAGGGCTGTTAACCCCACACGATTTCCAATCGTGCTCCTTAAGCCGCTCGGACACCGGTCCCAGCTGGAGCGGAGAGGGCGGGATTCGAACCCGCGTCTGCCTTTTGGGCAGGACGGTTTAGCAAACCGTTGGTTTTAGCCACTCACCCACCTCTCCAGACCGAGCCTGCAAGTTGCCCCCCCAGGGCTCGAACCTGGACTTTCCTGATCCAGAGTCAGGCGTGTTGCCAATTACACCAGGGGGCAATCGAACCAATGTTGTCAAACCTGCTAAGCGGGAGACGGGGTTCGAACCCGCGACCCTCAGCTTGGGAAGCTGATGCTCTGCCAACTGAGCTACTCCCGCGCTCGGACTGCAAATCTAAACGATTTGCGCCCTTTTGACCAGAGCCACCGGTCGGATTTGAACCGACGACCGCTCGATTACGAATCGAGTGCTCTACCCCTGAGCTACGGTGGCAGCGGTTCGGTACAGTGGAGCTGAGGGGAATCGAACCCCTGACCTCTGCAGTGCGATTGCAGCGCTCTCCCATCTGAGCTACAGCCCCGAGTGTTCCTCCGGCAGTGGGCGGTACAAGACTCGAACTTGTGACCTCCACGATGTCAACGTGGCGCTCTAACCAACTGAGCTAACCGCCCGAATTCCGCCGCAAGCAGTGGTGGGGGTAGGATTCGAACCTACGTAGGGCTGTGCCCGGCAGATTTACAGTCTGCTGCCATTAGCCACTCGGCCACCCCACCTCACAGACCACTCTTTCCTACAGTGGAGCCGAGGGGAATCGAACCCCTGACCTCTTGAATGCCATTCAAGCGCTCTCCCAACTGAGCTACGGCCCCGCGACCAACCCGTGTTTTCAAATCCACCGGCGCGCGTGGCGCCTTCTGGAAAACCAGCGGGGCCGACGGGACTCGAACCCGCGACCTCCGGAGTGACAGTCCGGCACTCTAACCGACTGAGCTACGGCCCCTTGAGCGTTGTTTCCCTGCGGAGACGCAACCTCCGGTCCTGCATCCCAGAGCGGGCAACCGGACTCGAACCGGCGACCTCAACCTTGGCAAGGTTGCGCTCTACCAACTGAGCTATGCCCGCGCACCGTTTTCAGGCGCTCCCACGGGGAGTCGAACCCCGCTCTCCACCTTGAAAGAGTGGCGTCCTAACCGATAGACGATGGGAGCACTCTTTCACTACCGAAGCTCGCGATGGGACTCGAACCCATGACCTCTTCCTTACCAAGGAAGTGCTCTGCCGGCTGAGCTACGCGAGCACCCGACTCTCTCGCTCGGGCGGTCCCACGATCTTTGGCATACCGCTAGGGGGATTCGAACCCCCGTTACCGCCGTGAGAGGGCGGCGTCCTAGGCCTCTAGACGATAGCGGCGTGTTCCCGTGTCAGCACGGCAGGAGGGAATCGAACCCCCAACCGCCGGTTTTGGAGACCGGTGCTCTACCAATTGAGCTACTGCCGTCCGTGCTGCTCAGTGGCCAGGGAGGGAGTCGAACCCCCGACACCACGATTTTCAGTCGTGTGCTCTACCAACTGAGCTACCTGGCCTTGCTCCCCCAACAAAAAGCCGCCCGGCTACGGCGGCGGGGGTCGGGCAATAGCGGGGGCGGGATTCGAACCCGCGACCTTCGGGTTATGAGCCCGACGAGCTACCAGGCTGCTCCACCCCGCGTCAAGGACGATAAAGATACCGGCCGGCGCCGTTTCCGTCAACCCCCCGCGCGGCCCATCGGCCGCTCCGCGCCGCCGCCGAAACGCGTCCCACGCTCCGGCGGCCACGATTATATACGAGCCCGCCGCGTTTGTGAAGCCCCGGACGAAAGTAATCGTTCCCGGGCCAGCGCCTGGACGCCCCTCCGTCCGCGTCCCACCAGCCAAGTCAATGCGATCCGCAGGCTTACGCGCATCGTCCGCCGACGTCCGCTACCCGTGCGATGCGGGAAAAATCGCGATTCTCCGCGCGGGTTCCGTCCACCGACGGGGCACGAGCGCGGGAGACGAGGCTCCGCTCACGTCAGGAAGCGCCCCTCCTCGGCGAGCTCGCCGAGGAGGCGGCCTCGCTCGTTCTCGTCGGCGGCGGCGGCGCGGAGGGCGGCGGTGGCGTGGTGGCGGGCGCCGCAGCGGTCGCAGGCGATCCACTCCTGGTCCCACTGCCGCGCCTCGTGCCAGCTTCCGGCGCAGTCCGCCAGCACGTGGCGGATGCCGCGCGCGTCGGCGGCGATCTCCTCTTCGCGGGCCAGCTCGTACGGCTCGAGCGTGGGCTCGAAGTGGCAGCCGAAGCAGGTGAGCGTGTGCGGCAGGGTGATGCGCGCGCCGGCACGGATGCGCAGGTGCCGCCGGCATCGGGGGCACTCGCCCGCGAACCAGCGCACCGCGTAGCGCCCGGTCCAGAAGCGGTAGGCCAGGTACGACCCGGTGCAGAAGGAGAGCACCGGCCACGGGTAGTGCGGCGGCAGCCAGACCACCCACGGGCACACGCCCCAGAACAGCGCCAGCGAGAGCACCGTCTTCGCCACGCGGCCCGGGAGCGGCTGGTACACCACGCCCAGCCGCGCCGGCGACGGCGCGTGCGCCCGCAGCACGAGGTGGACCTGGGGTGATTCGACCGGGTTCATGGCGCGACAGGGAGAACGTTTCGTCCGCTGCCGAAAGCTAATCCGGTCGTCATCAGGGCGGCAGGGTCTTGACATCTCATACAGCGGTTCCCAAATTGGGAACTCACCGATGTGGCGTAACTCTGATGCGAATCATCACCCGGCGGCGTCTGCGCGAGTTCTGGGAGGAGCACCCGGATGCCGAGGAAAGCCTCCGCATCTGGGAGCGAATCATGAAGACGGCTTCCTACCGAACACCGGCGGACGTGAAGGCACAGTTCCGGCACGCGAGCATGGTCGGCAGGAACGTGACCGTGTTCAACATCTGCGGGAACAAGTACCGGCTCGTCGTCTCGATGAGGTACGACCGGAAGAAGGTTTTCATTCGCCACGTGGTTACGCACGCCCAGTACGACCAGCTCTCCGCGTCGGGTTTACTTTAGGCCGGCTCGACGCTGCTCTGGTCCAGCTCTCGATCGGAGGCATGATGTCTATCGCCCTGGATTTCACCAAGCCGCATCTGCTGCGAAGCGACGAAGAGTACGATGAAGCGGTGAGGGAGGTCGACGCGCTGCTGGACCGCGACCCACGGCCGGGTACGGAGGAATTCGACCGCCTGGAGTTCCTGTCGGTGCTCATCGAAGAATACGAGGACGAGCACGAACCGCGGGACGCGCCGGAACCGACGCCGCAAGCCGTCGTCGATTTCATGCTGGAGCAGAATGGACTCACCCGCTCGGACCTGACCGAGGCGATGGGCGGAAAGAGCAGGGTGTCCGAATTCTTCGCAGGGAAGCGGGATCTCTCCCGTGACCAGATCCGCGGTTTGCGCTCGCTCCTCGGAATTCCCGCGGACCTGTTGATCTGATCGAGCCGCCGACGCCCCTCGCCGCAATCGCGGCGAGGGGCGTCCGGTCATCCCCCGAACGGCAACTGGTCGTAGCGCGCCAGGAGGTCGGCGGGGTCCTGGTAGATGGCGACGGCGGCGGAGAGGGCGTCGTCGTCCCAGCCGCCGCAGCGCAGGGCCACGCAGCGCACGCCGGCGCGGCCGGACGCCTCCACGTCGTACGGCGTGTCGCCCAGCATCACCGCCTCGGAAGGTTCGCAGCCGGCGTTGGCCAGTGCCGCCTGCACGATGTCGGGCGCGGGCTTGGAGCTCTCCGCGTCGGCCGACGAGGTCTTCGCGTCGACCAGGTCGGCGACGCCGGCGGCCTTCAGCAGCGCGCCCATGTCGCCCTTGCTGGCGGAGGTGGCGACCACGAGCTCCAGCCCCTCGTCGCGAAACCGTTCCAGCAGCTCGCGGGCGCGGGGAAACGGCTGGCACGACGGGAGATACTTCTCGCGGAAGATCTCCCCCCGCCGCGCGTTGATGCGCTCGCCGGTCTCGCTCTCTTCATCCACCCCGGTGAGGCTGGGGAGCACGCGGTCGCCCCCCATCCCGATCATCCGCCGCACGTGGCCGAACGCCACCTCGTAGCCGAACTCGTGGCACACGTCCACCCAGGCGTGGGCGTGCGCGTCGTTGGTGTCGATGAGCGTGCCGTCCACGTCCAGGATCACCGCGCGGGGACGGGTCACTCGTCGTCCTCCTCGGCCGGCGAGAGGCCGACCCGCGCGGGGCCGTTGAGCACGGTGTCGCCAGTGGAGGAGAAGCGCGAGCCGTGGCAGGGGCAGTCCCAGCTCTTCTCCTCGCTGTTCCACTTCACCACGCAGCCCAGGTGCGTGCAGTAGGCGCTGCGCTGGTGCAGCACGCCGTGCTCGTCGCGGAAGGCGGCGATCTTCCGCCCGCGGCGCTGCAGCACGGCGCCTTCGCCCGGCTGGATCTCGTCGCCGCCCGCCACGTCGCCGCCGGTGGGAAGGAGGTCGGTGAGCTGGGCGGCCACGTCCAGGTTCTCTTCCAGGAACAGCTTGGCGCTGTCGAACGAGAGCGTCTTGCGGCTGGGATCGTACAGCTTCTCCCACTCGTTCGGCCGCCCCAGCACCAGGTCGGAGATGAGCAGGCCGGCGATGGTGCCGTGGGTCATCCCCTGCCCCGAGTCGCCCGTGGACAGGTAGACGTTCTCGTGCGCGGGGTCGCGCCCGATGAAGCCCATGAAGTCGACCGGCTCCAGCACCTGCCCCGACCAGCGCAGCGGGAACTCGGCGGCCATGGGGAAGCGCTCGCGCGTCCAAGCCTCGAGGCGGGCGTAGCGCTCGTCGGCGTCGTCGTGGTGGCCGGTCTTGTGGTCTTCGCCGCCCACGATCAGCCAGGCGTGCGCGGGGTCGCCGTCCACCGGCTGGGTGCGGATGTAGTGGTAGGGGTCGAGCGTGTCCCAGAGCAGCGCCGCGGGCATGCTGCCGGCCGGGATGCGCGCGGCCACCACGAAGGTGCGGTAGGGCGCCTGCTTGGTGTGCATGGTCACCCGGTCGCTGATCGGCGAGTTGGTGCACACCACCACCGCCGCCGCGCTCACGCTGAACCCCTGCCCCACCACGCGCGGCTGCGCGCCGCCCTGCACGTCGTCCACGTGGTTGCCGGTGTGGATGCGCCCGCCGGCGGCCTGGATGGCGCGGGCGAGCCCGTCCAGGTAGCGCAGGACGTGGAACTGCCCCTGGTTGGGGAAGCGCAGCGCGGGCCCGCTGTCCCACCAGTGGATGGGGATGCGGGGGACGATCTCCACGTCGGTGGCGCCGGCGCGGTGGGCGGCGTCGCGCTCCTTCTCGAAGAACTTCCCGGTGCGGTCGGGGCCCAGGAACCAGTAGCCGTCCACGCGGGCGAAGTCGCACTCGATCCCTTCGTCGCGCACGACGCGCTCGATGGTGTCGATGGCGCCCTGGTGGCTTTCGCGGGCGATGCGGGCGCCGTCCTTTCCGTGCACCTTCTCCAGCACCTGGTAGTAGTCGTCCATGGCGCTGGTGAGGTGCGCGGTGGTCTGCCCCGTCTCGCCGCCGCCCACCGCGTTGTCGTCGAGCACGATCACGCTCTGCCCGGCCTTCGCGAGGAAGTAGGCCACGCTCATCCCCGCGATGCCGGCGCCCACCACCACCACGTCGGCGCGCGCGTCGCCGGTGAGCGGCGCGTAGTCGCGCTGCGGATTGCTCGATTCCCATACGGACAGAGAACGTTCCGATGACTGCATCCCCCCACCTCCCCCGTGCGGTCACGTGCCGAATCGCGCGCCGGAGCCGGCCCGGCGCGAACCGGACGGGACGTGTTGCAAGGGGCGTACTCCGGAGGGAACTGGGGGGATGGGGCGGCGTCGGGCGTGGGGGAAAAGACCGGGAGCGCCGCAGCGCCGCGGGCCCTCTCCCTGGCGCGTTCCGGCGCGACTGCGTCGCGTCCGGAAAGCGCCTGTCCCTCCCCCAAAACAACCCTACCCATTACCCACATCTGGACGAGGCGAAAAAGTGAACATAAAGTAACGGCACCCCCACACCAGAACTGAACGAGCGAGGTCCCATGCGGGCGATCCCTCGATCGGTGGAGCGGGAGTTCCGTACGCTGGATCTGGGCGACGAG
>DASQLJ010000640.1:0-2558 GCA_035630095.1 Longimicrobium sp. | reverse complement strand
ATGATCTTGCGCTTCCCGCCGATCACCACCTCGGTGTCGTAGCTGGCTTCGATCGGGATGAAATACGGATAGAAGCCGGACGCCTGGACCTCGCGGGCCCGCGTGTAGCGGCTGCACTTTTCGAGTAGACCCATCATTCCTCCCGAGAGGCCTCGCCCGGATTGGGGCGGAGTGAGCGCGGCAGGCGGCACGCCCCGCCGGCGCAGGTGGAGACGCGTTGTCCGGGCGCCGGGGCGCCGCGGGCCGGTACGCGGCCGGATTGCGCGAGCGGGATGGCCGAAACCACCAGATCGATAGCTGTGGAAAACGGACGCGAGCGGGTGGATCGGTCCGGGCCCGCCGAACGCGTGGTGTTGATGTACAGCGAAGTGGGCCCGGGAGGTCCGTCAGGTCGGAAGCTAGCCGCGGCGCGCGCGTGAGGCAAGTGCACGCAGGGATTGGCTGGACGCAACGAAGCCCGTGCCCCCCGCGGCCGGCTCCCATGCCCGCCCCCGAGGCGCTCGTTCCCTTTTCGGACGTATGTTGTCGATGCTGCAAAATGCAGCATTCGCCTGCCGTTGTCAAGATTTATGGATTTTGGCTGTGGAAACGCGAGCAAATGCTGAGAATTGTCGACGCCGCCGTGTCCTGCTTGGCCGCCCGGGCGTGAAACCGCGACCCGGAACACGTGGGGCGCACGATTGTTGCCGCGCCTCCCCGCGCCTCCCCGCCACGCCGACCTCGCCGACCCGAGAACCTTGATGCAGCACCCCCCGGCACCGCCGACTCCGCGCGACTCGCCGAGCGAGGTGTTCCTCGCCAGCGTGCAAGGGTCGCTGCGGCTCGCCGGCGGGTTCCAGCCGATGCCCGACGCCGAGGACGACCGCAGCGCCACGGTGCGCGCGATGCAGCGGGCGCGGCGCACCACCTGGCAGCACGCGGGACACTCGCTCGGCTGGTCGATGTTCGAGTCCATCCGCATCTCCGTGCGCCTCGCGGAGGCGTTCGCGGAGTGGACACGCGCCGGCGGCGGCGACGTGGAGTCGCTCGGAGCCGAGCTCGAGAGGGTGGAGGTGGAGGCGCGCAACCCGGAGCCGATCTCGCTCCAGGTCGCCTTCGTGGACCAGCTCATCGAGCTTTCCGCCATTCCCCAGGCGGACGAGTGGCCGCTCATGGAGTATTCCCTGGAAGCCTATCGCCGCACCCGCCGGGCCCTCCTGCGCGCGGCGGGGTGACGCCGGCCGGCCGGCTGGACGGCGGCCACTTCCGTCGCACGGATCATTCGTTTGGAGGACGAGAAGGAGGATCGCGGCGCGTTGGCCGCGGTCCTCCTTCGCGTGTCGAGGTATCCACAGGCTGGCCCGAGCCGCCACGCCGCGCAGCCGCCCGGTCGAACGCATCCTCCGTCATCCCGCCCCGAACGCACGCTGCTTCGCACCGGGCTTGGGCCTTGCACCCTGTGGCGGCCATGCGGCCCGTCCAGGGGCGCGGTTCGGTCCGGCCGGCGCGGGGAAAGCGCGGGTTCGGCAGATGCGGACCCGGCGAGAATCGGAACGGAATGCTGACGCTGTTCGAGAACGGAGAGGTCTACACGCCGGAGCCGGTGGGCCGGCGGTCGGTGCTGCTGACGGACGGCAAGGTCGGCAAGGTGGGCGAGGTGAACCGCAAGGCCGTGGAGTCGGTGGGCGTGGAGTGCGAGGTGATCGACGCCACCGGCTGCCTGGTGGTGCCAGGGCTGATCGACCCGCACGTGCACCTGCTGGGCGGCAGCGGCGAGGACGGGTTCAGCTCGCAGACCCCCGAGTTCTTCATCAGCGAGCTGGTACGCTTCGGCATCACCACCGTGGTGGGGGTGCTGGGGGTGGACACCACCATGAAGACCATGGCCGGGCTCCTCGCCAAGGCCAAGGCGCTGAAGGAGGACGGGCTCAACGCCTACCTCTGGACCGGCGGCTACAGCATCCCGCCCACCTCGGTGATGAACAGCGTCCGCGACGACATCATGTTCCTGGACGAGGTGATCGGCGCGGGCGAGGTGGCCATCTCCGACGAGCGCGGGCTGGAGCCCTCGCCGGAGGACCTGGCGCGCGTGGCCAGCGACTGCTACGTGGGCGGGATGCTCTCGCGCAAGGCGGGCCTGCTGCACCTGCACGTGGGCGAGAGCGACCGCAGGCTCGAACCGCTGCGCGACACGCTGAACGGCTACAACGTGAAGCCCGAGTGGTTCTACCCGACCCACGTGGAGCGCACCGAAAAGCTGCTCGCCGAGGCGGTCGACCTGGCGAAGAAGGGGATGCCGGTCGACATGGACGTGGTGGAGGGCGACCTGCCGAAGTGGGTGCGCTTCTACCTGGAGCACGGCGGCCCGCCCGAGAAGCTCACCCTCTCGTCCGACGCGTCGATCACCAGCCCGCGCGGCGTGTGGGAGATGATGCGCGCCTGCGTGCGGGAGTGCGGGATGAGCCTGGAGCAGGTGCTGCGCATGGCCACCAGCAGCACCGCGTCGATCCTGAAGCTCCGGGAGAAGGGGGTGCTGGAGAAGGGCCGCATGGGCGACAT
Source organism: Longimicrobium sp. (assembly GCA_035630095.1). GTDB lineage: Bacteria > Gemmatimonadota > Gemmatimonadetes > Longimicrobiales > Longimicrobiaceae > Longimicrobium. The sequence goes on along the minus strand of DASQLJ010000640.1, from coordinate 20 downwards.
ACTGCTGCTGGAGAAGGGCA
>DASQLJ010000639.1:0-2224 GCA_035630095.1 Longimicrobium sp. | reverse complement strand
GGACGACGCGGTGACGAGCTGGGCCAGGCTGCTGAAATTGGAGTTGACGGTGGTGGCGATGTCGCCGAGACTGGGAGTGTCGGACATGGGGAAACTCTCCGGTTGAATCGGATCGGCGTTCGTGATCGAGGGTGAGCGGCGCCGGCGGCACCGCCGGTCGCGGCGGACGTGCCTACCGGCTCGCGGCGGGCGGCAGCGCCAGGTACAGCACCCCGTCGGCCGCGTCCACCGCGCGCAGCGCGACGCCGGGCACCGTGATCCCGCGCTCCGCCAGCACGGCGGCGGGGTCGCTCAGCAGCCGCGCCCGCAGCGCGCCGTCGCTCCAGCTGTCCACCACCAGGCGCGCGTGCGCGTAGAGCGTCTCCGCGGGCGACGTCGCCGCGCCCGCCGCGGAGCCCGAGCGCGCCGCTTCGTCGTCCTCGAACCCCGGGGGCCTCCGCGGGAGGACCAGGTGCCGCACGCCGTCGGTGTTCTCCAGGACCCTCACCTCGCTCCCCGCCGGCACGTCGACGCCCGCGGCCTGCAGCGCGGCCGCGGGTGCGCTCAGCAACTGCTGCCGGAACGCGGGATCGGTCGCGCTGCGGTCCACTACGTCGGCGATCTCGGCGATCGTGGTCACGGCTGGGCTCCTTCATCCGGGAGGCGAGGGAATCGTGCGGTCCCCCGCATCGTACACGGCGGACGTGCGCGAAACAATGACGTTTGCGCGGACGAGTCGGGCCCGTCCGTCGTCCTCCCTTCGTTCCCCGTCCGTCGATCCCCCGCCCGCGGTCCAGCTCCGGCCGCGGCCGATCCCGGTCCCCGGTCGACCCACGGATGTCGGGGCGATCCGGATGTCGATCTTTCCCACGCGTACCCGTCCCGGCGGGTCCGTCGCGGACGGGTACGCGAGCGACGTCCGCCGGGTAGCGGCGGGAGGTCCCGAAGGTAGATCCACGCTGGGCCCGGCGCGGGCGAAGCGCACCTCGCTCCACCGATCCAGGCGTCGGCCGGGGCCACTCGTGTGTGTCCCAAAATCTGCTTTGTGGTGGACGGGGGATGCGGGCGTTTCGGGCCGCTCCGAACGACGTGGCCCACGGCTTGCGCGTATCAATACGTGGCTTTTATACTCGTATGTATCCGGGTGACAGCGCAGATCTCCCGTCGCTCCATCTCCGCCGGGGCGCGAGGCGGGACGATCCGGGTCGCTGCACAACCTGTCGCATGAGGAACGCGGCGGGATTCGGGCACGACCGGGGCCCTCCATCCTCTCCGAGCCTCCCGTGGCGCCGCGCGGCCCCTGACCGCGGCGCGGCCGGGCGACGCCTCGACCCGTCGGTTCCGCGCCCCCGTTCGATGCACTTCCCGGCGAGGCCATGCCCCGCCGTCTCCATTCCGCGCACGCCGTCCCGCCCCGGGGCGCGTGCCGACGCTTCAACCGGGGGAAGCCGTGTCGCTGAAACCTACCCGCTACATCTGGTTCAAGGGCGAGCTGGTCCCGTGGGAGCGGGCCAACGTGCACGTGATGACCTACGCGCTGCACATGGGCGCCGCCGTGTTCGAGGGGATCCGCTGCTACGACACCGAGCGCGGGCCGGCGTTCTTCCGCCTGACGCCGCACCTGCGCCGGCTGTACGGCTCGGCGCGGATCTACGGGATGGAGATCCCGTACACCCTGGCGCAGCTCACCGCGGCGTGCGGCGAGGTGGTGCGCGAGAACGGGCTGCAGAGCGCCTACCTGCGCCCGCTGGCGTGGCTGGGCGAGGGGCACCTGGGCACCAACCCCGCGGGGCACCCGGTGGAGGTGATGGTGGCCGCCATCGAGTGGGGCGCCTACCTGGGCGCCGACGGGCTGGAGAACGGGGTGGACGTCTGCGTCTCGTCGTGGCGGCGGCCGGCGCCCGACACCCTGCCCACGCTGGCCAAGGCGGCGGGGACCTACCTGTCGTCGCAGCTCATCGCGGCCGAGGCGCACCGCAACGGCTACGCCGAGGGGATCGCGCTGGACGTGTCGGGGAACCTGAGCGAGGGCTCGGCCGAGAACCTCTTCCTGGTGCAGGACGGCGTGGTGTTCACGCCCCCGCTCACCGCGGCGGTGCTCGCCGGGATCACGCGCGACGCGGTGGTCACGCTGGCGCGCGACCTGGGCTACGAGGTGCGCGAGCAGACGCTCCCGCGCGAGGCGATGTACCTGGCCGACGAGATCTTCATGACCGGCACCGCCGCCGAGGTGACGCCGGTGCGC
>DASQLJ010000638.1:0-2455 GCA_035630095.1 Longimicrobium sp. | reverse complement strand
CCGGATCACCCCTTCCGTGCGGGCCTGCCAGTACTCGGCCTTCCCCCACTGGCCGACGGCGCGGGAGCGGTGGCGGTCGTGCCGGCGGGCCTGTCGTTCGGCCCGGCGCTGGCTCTGGTGGCCGAACGCGGACGGGCCGGCCTCGAACCGGTCGGCCTGGGCGTGCGCCTCGCCGGCGCGGCGGTCGCGGTAGTCGCCGAACCGCTCCGCCCGGTCGGCGGCGCGCTCGGTCGTGCTGTAGTCCTCGTCGCCGATCTCCTCGCACAGGTCGAGTAGGAAGTCCTCGCGGGCCGGGGTCCAGGTCGGGGCGACGAACAGCTCTTGCTTCGGCGCCCACCGGAACCCGGCGGCCTTGACCCGGTCGTAGAGGTCGCGGGGGAGGCGGGAGTCGGCGTACAGTCGGAGCTTGTTATCTTCGGGCGTGTAGGTCGCGGTCAGACTCACGGGCGTAACTCCTGGGCGTGAGAAAGCCCCGGGAGAAGTTCCCGGGGCGGGTCGGTTAGTCCACCTTCGGCGGCTCGGGCTCGGGGCGCAACGGCAGTTCGGGCAGGTCGAGCCACGCCGCGGGCGCGGCCTCGGCCCGGTCGTCACGGCAGACGGCGCACGGGCCGCCAGTGCAGGGGCACCATTCGCACACGGTCACACTCCCCGGGGTTGGACGGCCCAGCGGCCGGTCACGACACAGGCGGCGGCGTCGAGCAGCGCGACGCCCGCCATGATGGACAGCAGCTCAGGGGCGCTCCGCTCGGCCGCCAGCGCGGCCAGGTCGGCGGCGGTCACCGCGGCCCAGCCGGACAGCGCCGCCCACAGCGCACAGCACACACGCGGGATCATGGGGTAGCTCCTCGCGGCAGTCGGCACAGCGCCGGCCGCTCGCGCCGATCCCCTCAGTCGCCCGGGGAACAGCACGAGGGGCCGCACGCTCAGCCGACGCGGGCCAGGAGCGCGGCCCGGCGGTCGGCGCGCGTCTGGAAGTCGTCGAGGGGCTCGGACTCGGCCCACTCGAACTCGTTGGCGATGATGAGCAGCTTGTGCGCGGCGGCGTACTCCTTCGCCTCCCGGTAGTCCTGGGTGGTGAACCCGCCGTACTCGTCGCCGGCCTTCTCGAAGCTGTACACGGTGATGGTCACGGTCGAACCTCGTGGGTGGTGTGGGTTGCGTCCCCGACGCTCCCCGCGGGGGAGGAGCGTTTCGGCCCGGCGCCCCGGGCCTCGTCAGGGGGTCAGCTACGGGAGCGGTCGGCGCGGTCGTCGTCCCGGTCGGCCCGCGCCTCGTCCTCGGCCGCGAGGTCGGCGGCGAGCTGCGCGGCCGGGTCGGTCGCAAGCGGGTCCGGCCCGATGCCCGCGAGGTGCGGGTAGGCGGCGCGGCGCGCGGCCCAGACGATCCGCTCGAAGTCGTCGGCCGGCTCGTCGGTCACGACCCACCCGGCGCCCGAAACCCAGCCGTCGTACCCGATGCCGCCGGCCGCGTAGACGCGGGCGCGGGTGTCGCGGGGAATCGAGACGGTGAACATGTCCACGGTGAAGCCTCCGAAGGGGTTGGGTGTGGTCATTCGGTCCAGGGGCCGCGCTCGGCGCCCTCGGCGACGGCCAGGCCGGTCCCGGCCAGGATGCGCATCGCCTCGGCCTCCCGCGCCCAGCGGTCGGCCTGCGCGTCGGTGCAGCGGTACAGCGGCCGGGGGCAGTGTTCGGCGTGCGGGTAGCCGGCCTGCGCGCCGCAAAGGCAGATGTTCACGGGGTCGCTCCTCACGGGTGGTGTCGGTGGGTGGGTCACGAGCGGGCCGCGCCCGCGGCGGCGCACGTCGGGCACGTCGCCGCGAGGTCGCGCCGGCGGTAGGTGACAACCTCCCCGCCGGTGATGGCGCGCGAGCAGTGGTCGCACGGGATATCGTCCCCGGGCCGGACGACGGCCGTCGGGGGCTCGGCACCGCGCAGCATCCAGCCGTACAGGTCGTTCACGGGAACCTCAGGAACGGGGGTGGAACGGGTCGGGAACAGGGGGAGAGGAACCCGCCCGGGAGTTGCACCCGGGCGCCGCTGACCGGCCGGGTTCACAACATCTCGCCGGCATCGACCGCTTGGAGAACCGCGCGCAGGTTGTTCTTGCAGTCCTGAACGAGCCGCACCCACTTCTCAACCGGCTTCCCGCCGTCCAGCCCTTCGGCCTGCGCGATGGTCCGGGCGCGTTCGGCGAACGCCTTAGCCAGGTCGCGGCGCGCGAGGGGAACGAGCGTGCAACGGGACAGCAGCGGGTGCGCGTCCTCCGTCCCCTCGAATAGCGCGGCCTGTCCGTCGTTCGTGGTGGTGAAGATCACGGCCACGTGCGAGGGAAGCCGCTCCAGCCAGACGAGCAGCTGGCGCACGACCCGCTTGCTCAGCCCGTGCGCCTCGTTCACGATCCAGACCCGGCCGCCCTTGCCCCACCCGCGAAGCTTGGCCGTGCGCTCCACGTCCTC
>DASQLJ010000637.1:0-5329 GCA_035630095.1 Longimicrobium sp. | reverse complement strand
CGGCGGGAACCACGGTGACCATGTGGTGGCGCAACGTGAGCACCAACGGGCCGTGGGTGAAGGCCCCGTACAACGCCCCGACCGACGCGAACGGGATCTGGATCAACGACATCCCGAACGCGAACCCGTACCAGCAGTACGCGGCGTACGCCAAGTACGACGTGAAGACCACGAACGTCTGCACCTACGCCGGGACGAACAGCAACACCTGGTGCTAGACGGCACTCCGGCACGATGACGGCGGCGGCGCCGGAGAGCTTCTCCGGCGCCGCCGTCGCCGTATCCGCGTGAACGCGCAAGCCGGCAACCCCCGACACGCCGGAGGATTGGACGCAGCCCGAGTGGGTGGCGTGGATGACGCATGAGGATCCGCTCGTCGCCGGCTCCCGCGCCTCCCGAAGGCGCGCAGGGAGGATTTCGAGCTGGTGCTGAAGCGCCGCTTCCCCTCATATCAGTCCACGACCACCGCACGCGCGGCTGGGGGAAGGCGCTCGGCCGCGTCCTCGCCGCCCGCCGCTGGCCCGCGCCGACTTCGCCGAAATGCCCGAGCCCCCGATCGCGTTTGCAGTCATTCGCCATTGACACCGCGGCGCGCGGCACCGTACGCTGACGGGTATAGATTCCCGCCTCGTTCAACCAGGGACGGTTCGATGCGGCTGGTACTGGCGAAGCCCCCCACTCCCGCAGCCCCAACCCTCCGACCCGCGCCCGCGCCGAACCGCCCGGCCGGAGGGCCGCCGGCCCGGATCGTCCACGCCCCTGTGCGCCCGGCGGTGCATCCCGGCGACCCCGCCGCCCTGCAGGCGAAGCGGGAGGCAGGCGGGCCGCGGGACGCGTGGGAGCGGGAGGCGGACGCCGCCGAGAGGGCAACCGACGCCGCGCCGACCGGCCTGTTCCGCGCCACGCCGGTGAGCCATGGCTCGGGCGAGGCGACGGCTTCCCCCGCCGTCGCCCGGGTGCTGCGGTCGCCGGGCGAGCCCCTCGAGCGCAACGCACGTACGGGGATGGAAGCGCGCTTCGGCCACTCCTTCGCCCACGTGCGCGTGCACGCCGACGCGGAGGCCGCGCTGTCCGCCCGCGCCGTGGGAGCCCTGGCCTACACCGTCGGCCGCGACGTGGTCTTCGGCCCCGGCCGTTATGCACCCGGGACGCGCGAGGGCCGGAGCCTGCTGGCCCACGAGCTGACGCACGTGCTGCAGCAGTCACCGCCGGGTTCGAGCACGGGGTGGAAGCTGCAGCGCAAGGAATCGCCGGCGGAGGCCGAGGCGGCCAGGCAGCGCCACCTGGCCGCGCAGCTCCGCGTGGCGAACCTGCTCACGCCGAACACGGTGTGGGACCGCGCCCGCAAGCCACCAAGCATGGTGGCGCCGGAGCACAAGCCGAAGGATCCGGAAACCATCTTCAAGAACACCGCGGAGTGGATCCGGAACGGGCTCAGCCCCCTGACCGTGCTCACGCCGGTGCCCGGCCCCGCGGCGACGAACGACAAGGAAACCTTCTTCGACCCTACCGTCGTGTACCCGAGCACGGGCGGCAGCCCCGAGAACACCAAGACCCTGGAGAAGGGCCTGGATGCCAAGGTGGAGGGCAACCACATCTTCCTCATCGTGCGCCCCGACGTCACCGATGAGCGGCTGCGCTCCCTGCTGGTGCACGAGGTCCAGCACCTCGCCGACGCGCACGTGCCGACAGCCGCGGAGCAGGCGGCCTCGGAGGCCGAGTTCCTGGCCGCGGAAACGGGCGGAGCCTCCTACGAGAAGCGGTCGCACGCGCAGATGTACGCCGTCGTCTGGAACAAGTACCAGACCGAGTTCCGCGCCCACTGGCTGGAAAAGCTCCCGGCGCCTCCCGAGCTCGGGAGCGGGTGGGGACCGGGCGGGCGGTTCGGCTCCGAGAGCGAGCCGGGGGAGGAGCTGAAGGTTTCCCGCCCCGGGTTCAAGGAGAGGCACCCGACGTGCGCCGACGAGGCGAGCGTCCAGCTCAAGAACCAGAAGCAGACGCGCATCGCCAGGTTCCTCCTCGGCAACTACGCGAACATGGAGGAGGTATTCCTCTGCAGCGCGCTGTTCCGGCGGAAGGTGGCGGACTTCGAGCTGCCGGCGAGCAAGAACCTGCTGAATTCGGTGCGGATCGAGTTCCTGCGGCGCGCCATCACCGGCCCGCCGCAACTGTCGCCGTGGCTCAAGCCGGAGCCGCGCTGGAAGAGCGTGCACCGGGCCGCGCTTCAGCTCGACCCGGTCGACATCACCTACCTGAAGGACGCCACCAACGCGCCGTCGTTCTTCTCGCACCCCATGCGCGCTCAGCCGTTCTGGGACGAGGCCAAGGCGGCCCTCGACAAACCGCTGTTCGACTGGCTCTACGATTTCATCGTCGTGGGGAAGAAGGACGTGCCGCCGCCGGGCTCCCAGGGGGAGAAGAAGGCCGGTTGATCCGTCGGACGGTCCGACGGCCGGGCCGGTTGATCAAACCGCGGTGACAACGACACGAAGTCCGCCTCCGTTTGGACGGGGACGACGCGATTTGGCTCCTCCTCGAGGATCCTGGAGATCGGCGGCCGCCTGGGGTGGCGACGGCCTCATCTCCTCACGCGCCGAGGAGGGCGTGGCGGACTCATCTCCAATGCCTCCCATCGATCGAGCACCCATGACCGTGCTGGCCGCGCGCGAGGGGTACCGCTTGTGGGCGCCGGACTACGAGCGCGAGACGGCGGTCAGCTTCCTCGAAGACACCATCGTCTCCGCCATGACGCCGCCGCTCGCCGGGCGGCGCCTGCTGGACGCGGGCTGCGGCACCGGGCGCCGCCTCCGGCTCCGCCGCGCGGAGGCGGCGCTGGCCATCGGCGTCGACCTCACGCCCGAGATGCTGGCGGCGGGGGGCGAGCCCGGCGTCGCCGCGGCCGACCTGCGCGCGCTCCCGTTTGCCGCAGCGTCGTTCGACGTGGTGTGGTGCCGGCTGGTGATCGGCCACGTCGCGGACGCGGACGTGGCGTACGCGGAGCTGGGGCGCGTCTGCCGGCCGGGCGGGACGGTGCTGGTGACGGACTTCCACGCGGATGCCGTGGCGGCGGGCCACCGACGCACCTTCCGCGACGCGGCCGGCACGGTGCGCGAGGTGGAGCACCACATCCATCCGCCCGAAGCGCAGGTCGCGATGGCGGCGGCCGCCGGGCTCACCCTGGTCGAGCAGCTAGAGGGCAGGGTAGGGCCCGAGATGCGGCCGTTCTACGAGCGCGCGGACCGTCTCGCGGCGTACGACGAGCAGGTGGGGCTGCGCGTGGTGCTCGCGCTCGCCTTCCGGCGCGAGGGGTAGGCGTGCGGCTGCGGATCGAGGCGGCGAACGCCTCCGTCGGGGTCGCGGACGGGGTGATCGTCGCGCCGGACGGCGAGTTCGACGTGGTGCTGCGCGTGCCCGACGGGGAGGTGCGGCCAGGGCTGATCAACGCCCACGACCACCTGCACCGCAACCACTACGGGCGGCTGGGGGATCCGCCGTACGCCAACGCCTACGCGTGGGGGCGCGACCTGCACGCCCGCCACGCGGAGGCGGTGGCGCGCGGGCGTGCGCTGCCGCGGCGCGAGGCGCTGCTGCGCGGCGCGTGGAAGAACCTCTTCGCCGGCGTCACCACCGTCGTCCACCACGATCGGTGGGAGGATGACTTCGAGGCCGGGTTCCCACTCCGCGTCGTCCCCATCCGCACCGCGCACTCGCTCGGCTTCGAGCCGGCCTGGGCCGCCGCTCTCGCGGGTAGCGGCCCGCTCGCCATCCACCTGGCCGAGGGAACGGACGCGCTGTCCGCCGACGAGGTGCGCGAGCTCGCGCGGCGCGGCCTGCTGGACGGCGACCTGCTGGCCGTGCACGTCGTCGGCGCGGACGCGGACGGGGTGGCGCGGCTGCGCGCGGCGGGCGCCGCGGTGGTGTGGTGCCCGTCGTCCAACCTCTTCCTCTTCGGCCGCACGGCGCCGCGCGAGCTGCTGGCGCCGGGGATCGACGTGCTGCTGGGAAGCGACTCTCTCCTCACCGGCGACGGCACGCTACTCGACGAGATCCACCTCGCCCGCCGCCTGGGCCTGCTGTCCGACGAGCGGCTGCTGGACGCCGTCGGTGCCGTCGCCGCGCGGCGGCTGGGCATCGCCGCCCCCTCGCTCGACGTGGGCGCGCGCGCGGACCTCGCCGTGTTCCGCCGCCCCGTGCTGGAGGCCGGCATCGCGGACGTCGCCGTGGTGGTCGCGGCCGGCGTTCCGCGCGTGCTGGACCCGGCGCTCGCGCCCGCGCTGGGGAAGTGGGGCGATGCGGGACACCCGATGGAGCTGGGCGGAACGACCCGCTGGACCTGCGACGGGATCATCGGCTGAAAAGGCCGGCGAGCGCCATCTCGTCCGGAAGGCGATGATTCGCGTGAGGGATTCGCGCCCGAAGGGCCGAGACACCGGCGCGCCCGCACCGGGTCGTTCGGATCACAGGCGAGGCCTGGCGCGCCGGGGGCTCGGCGCCGTTGGCAACGGCGGTATCGTTGCCTACGGCGCGCGAAGCCCGGCCCGGAGCGCAGCGGAGGGACACGCCCGACCCCCCGCCGTCCGTCGTTTTCCAGACCTTCGCCCGGCAACACGGTATGACAGGAGACCCGTCGTTCGCCGGGTTCGAGAATTCACCCGGCGTCACGCAGGGGACGAAAGAAAACGATCGAGGGCGAGGAGACCATCATCTCCCCGCCCTCGTTCCTCGTCCAGGCCGTACTTCGACGCGTTGTCCGTCCACTCGGCTTACGGCGTCGCGCCGCCCGCGCTGTCGCTCGCCGTGGTGTCGCGCTGCTGGAAGCTCTGGATCAGCGAGTCCACGTTCGCCTCCCGCGCGGCGTTGGCGCTGTCGGGGTTCGCCGCCGGCGGCGGGCCCACGGCGCGCAGGGTGATCAGCGCCACCTCGGGCGGGTGGCCGAAGCGCACGGGAACGAAGCTGTAGCCCAGGCCGCAGGTGGCGAAGAGCGTGCTCCCGCGCACCCGCCAGATGCGCGTCTTCCCCGGGTCGCGCGTGCCGGGGAGCACCTGGGTGTTGAACCAGGCCAGCCGCGGCGTCATCGGCACCTCCACGTTCCCGCAGAAGGTGTGGCCCGCCAGGATCACCGGGTAGCGGCCGGTGGGCACCGTCACCGCCGTCACCGGCATGTGAGAGAGGACGACCATCGTGCCGGGCCCCTCGCCCGCGCCGTAGAAGGCGTCGGCCTTGCGCCAGTCGGCCCGGCGCGCCAGGAACGGCTCCACCCCGCCGATGAATGCCGTGTCGCCGCCGCGGGCGAATGGCGCCTTGCTGTTGCGCAGCACCGACACGCCGC
>DASQLJ010000636.1:0-4994 GCA_035630095.1 Longimicrobium sp. | reverse complement strand
TCCCCCCGGCCCCCTCCCCGCGCTCCGCGGGGGAGGGGGTGCACTGCAACAGCAGGCGCGCTCGAATCTTAGCGCAGTTCCACCCTCTCCCGCGAAGCGGGAGGGGGAGAGCGCCCTCAGGCGCGGGGGGAGGGCCCCGCGGGCTCCGCCCCGCACACCATCATCATCTACACACGAACCGATCCCAATCCCCAACCGCATGCTCACCGTTCGCGCTCGCAAGCGCCTGCCGCACTTCACGCTCGAGGTGGACTTCACGGTCCGCGACGAGATCATGGTGCTGTTCGGGCCGTCGGGGGCGGGGAAGACGATGACGCTGCGGATGGTGGCGGGGCTGGAGCGGCCGGACGCGGGCGAGATCCGGCTCGGCGAGCGCCTGCTCTACTCGCGCGACGGGCGCGCGTGGGTGCCGCCGCGCGCGCGCCGCTGCGGCTTCGTCTTCCAGGATTCCGCGCTGTTCCCCCACCTCACCGTCACCGGCAACGTTCTCTACGGCGCGCGGCAGAAGAACGGCGGCACGCCCGCGCGGCTGGCCGAGCTGCTGGAGCGCTTCCGCATCACCCACCTGGCGGAGCGGTACCCGCTGCAGCTCTCAGGCGGCGAGGTGCAGCGGGTGGCGCTGGCCCGCGCGCTCATGGCCGACCCCGACGTGCTGCTGCTGGACGAGCCCTTCTCGTCGCTCGACGCCGAGGCGCGCGCCGCCGCGCAGGACGTGGTGCTCGACGCGCACCAGACCTGGCGCATCCCCTTCGTCTTCGTCACCCACGACCGCGCCGAGGCCGAGCGCGTGGGCGACCGCATGCTCTACCTGCGCGAAGGGCGGCAGGTGGAGGTGGGGTGAGGGTCCGCCATCCTCACGTCTTCCAGGAGCTTGGAAGCCGGTACCTTTACCGGCCGCTGGACACGATCCCAGCCAGCCAGCGAACCAATTCCTTCTCGACCACGATCGACCAGGAGTCTTTGCCAGCCGGGATGATGACGAGCCCGCCGGCCTCGCCGTATCGTCGCCGCGCATGCCGCAGAGCCGACGCACTCGCGCACTGGCGCACCTGTTCGTTTTCATCCGGCGCACCCATGCGTTTTCCTCCGGCACCTCCGTTGCACCTCATCATCCCCTGCGACCCCGGCATCCCTTCGGCGTCGGCGCGCTTTTTCACGGGCGCGTAAGGTACTCTGCAGCAAGGAGTTGAAGATGCGCAAACTCGGTTTTCTGGTGGTGCTCGCGGCGGCCTGGGGGGCCGTTCCGACCCCCGCCCAAGCCCAACAGGTGGTGACCTGCGAATCCTCCAGAGGACGCCGCGAGACCTGCTCGGTGGACACCCGCGGCGAGGTGCGGCTCACCCGCCGGCTCAGCGACGCGGCGTGCGTGCGCGGGCGGAGCTGGGGCGTGCAGCCCGGCGCGGTATGGGTGGATGACGGCTGCCGCGCCCAGTTCGCGGTGACGCGCACGCGCAGCGGCGGGTACGACGGATCGTACGGCGGCGGCACGTCTGGGCGCGGCAACAACGACGACTGGCGCCGCAACGAGCGCAACGACCGCTATCGCGGCAACGGCAGTGCGTGGGCGCTGGCGCGCTGCCGGTCCGCCGTCCAGCGGCAGGTGGGCAGCCGCCGCCTGAACGTCTGGATGGAAGACGACAACCGCAACCGCACGCGCGTGGGCTGGCGTGCGAGCGACCGCCTTCGCGGCACCTGCCGCATCGACCGCGAGGGCCGCGTGGACGTGCGCACGGACCGCAACCGCTGACCCGCGTTGCGATTGATGGAGGGCCGCGGCTCACCCGGGCCGCGGCCCTTTTTCATGCCCAAAATCGAACCGGCCGACGATTTGTGCACGCAACTTGCTTTCTGGCAACGAGTTGGCTGGAAGGCGGGCGCGGAGGGACGCGCGCATGCGGAGATCCAAACCTGGGGAGGGACCGATGCGAAAACTGGCGATCCTGGCGGCGGCGGCGGGGCTGGTGGCGTTCGCGCCCGGCCAGGCGCAGGCGCAGCAGGTGATCAACTGCGAGTCGTTCAGCCGCGACCAGCGCGTGTGCGCGATGGACACCAGCGGCGGCGTGCGGCTGGTGCGCAACTGGAGCGAGACCCCCTGCGTGCAGGGGCGGACGTGGGGCCTGGCGCGCGGCGGCGTGTGGGTGAGCGGCGGGTGCCGCGGCCAGTTCGCCTCGACCGTGCAGGCGGGGAGCGGCCGCTACAACAACGGCACCTACAACAACAACGGCACCGTCTACAACAACAACGGCGAGGTCCTGAACACCCGCGCCCTGGCCCAGGCCGAGGCGATGTGCCGGCAGGCGGTGCGCGCGCGCGTGGGCAACCGTCGCCTGGCCACCTCGGTGGAGAACGCCAGCCGCAACAACGCGCGGATCGGCTGGCGCACCAGCAACGGGCTCACGGGCACCTGCCGCGTGAACCGCGACGGCAACGTCACCGTCCGCGTGAACAACCGCTGACCCGACCGGCGGGTTGAACGAAGGGCCGCGGCGCATGTGCGCCGCGGCCCCTTTTCGTCCGCGGAGCCACGCGGGAACGCGGCTGGCTCAATCGCACGAGCACACTTACCCGCTGGCCGGGCTCCGCACGGAGGTCGGGGCGTCCCGTGTTATGATACGGATCCCACGCGAGCGGCGGTTGCGTGAGGGATTCGCGCCCGGAGGGCCGAGACGCCGGCGCGCCCGCGTCCATCGTCGACGGAACGAGCCGGGACCTTGGCGCGCCGGCGGCTCGGCGCCGTTGGCAACGGCGGTATCGTTGCCTACGGCGCGCGAAGCCCGGCCCGGAGCGCAGCGGAGGGACACGCCCACACCCGGCTCTTCCGTTTCGAGCCCCGGCACCGACTTTTCGGACTTCGTATGACGGGGTCGCCTTCGTGCCGCTGCGTCAGACCACGACGTTCAGCTGGCGGTAGAACTCGCGGAGCCTTGCCGCGTCCGTCGTGAACCAATCGGCGAGCCAGGCGTGATAAGCGGCCGCGGCTTCGTGTGCGGGTGCGCGGCCCTGCACGATCGCCGTCACCAGGTGGCCGGCCATCATCCCCGACATCAGCGCCTTGAGCACGCCGTGCGAGGAGGTCGGATCGAGGATCGCGGCGGCATCGCCCACCATGAACCAGTCGGCATCCGCCACCCGCTCCGCGATGCGCCACGTCACGTCCGCGCCGCGCGCGGGGCCGCGGCGCGTCATCCCGGCGAACTCGTCGGGGAGCCAGCCGGCGGGTGCCTGTTCGCCGTTGAAGCCGACGCGCGTCCACTGGTAGAGCCGCGGCTTCACGCACGCCGTCCACGTCCACCCCTCCGCATCGGCGACCAGCGCGGGCGCATCGTCACGCGAGGGGCAGTCGCCCTCGACGTAGCCGTACCGCGCGAAGAGCCGCGGCGAGCGCGGCTCGGCCGCGACGCCGAGCGCGCGGCCCAGCCAGCGCGCCCTCCCCGTGGCATCCACCTTCACGCGCGCGGCCACGATCCCGTCCGTCGTCTCCACGCGGCCGTCGTCCAGCACCCCGGCCGCCGCGTACGGCCGCCGCACGTCGACGCCGAGCTCGCGCGCCCGCTCCAGCAGCATCGCGTCGAACCCGGCACGCCCTACCTGGTACCCCCGCCATGCGCCGCCCTCGTCGGCGCCGAACCCTTCGAAGCGGCGCGCACCGCCCCATTCGATCCAGATGCCGGAATGCCGTGCGCCGGTGACGGCGGCCAGGCGGTCGGCCACGCCGAGCCGTGCCAGCAGCGGCTCGATCCCGGGATGCAGCGTTTCGCCCGGCCGCTCCCCGGCGGCCGCGTCGCGCTCGCACAGGATCACGCGCAGGCCGTTGCCGGCGCAGGTGATCGCGGCCGCGGCGCCCGCGGGGCCGCCGCCGGCGATCAGGACGTCGGTATCGATCGGTCGTGCCTCCACGGGGCCCCGTCGCGGCGGATCAGCACCGTGCTCCCGGCGACGTACACGACCGCGTTTTCGAGCATCTCGACCAGCACCACCCGGATGTCCCGCGGATCGGTGGTCTGCCTGCCCCAGCGAAACACCTCGAAGCGGTAGCGCTTCGCGCCGGCCAGCCGCGTGCCGGTCGCCCGTTCCGCGGCGGCGAGGGCCGCATCGCCCGCGGCCACGGGCTGGAACGAGCGCACCGCCCACGACGACTTGGCGCGCATGATCTCGATCATGGCCTTCTCGTGGCCGTCCGGACGCCCGGTCTCGGGGTCGCGGCTCGCGCGGTGCTTCCGTTCGATCACCGGGTCGTGGATCCCGAGGCTCCAGTACACCCGCGACATCGCCATCACGCGCGCCGTGTATTCGTCCAGGTCGATGCGCGAGGTGAGGGCGGCCGTCATGGTGCCCAGCATGTCGAGATAGTCCACCCGCATCGCGTCGCTGTACGCGGCCACCTGCCGGCCGTCCACCGTTCTCACGCTGGGGCCGCGCACGCCGTCCCACGGCATGTACCTGCCGCCCGCCGACGGCACGATGCCGATCTCCTCGTCGGTGAGCGGGGCGATGGTGGGCCATGGATACGAGATGCCGCCCAGCGACTTGCCGGGCTGGAAGGTGCGCGTCGCGTCGGGCGACACGCCCGGCCAGTACGCGCCGTAGGCGGCGCACAGCTTGGCGTCTTCCACGAAGGGAGCGCCCAGGCCGTACCCCGCCAGGAACTTCTGCAGCGGCGAATCGGGGTCGCTGAACTGGATCCCCTGGCTCGTGTCCCAGCCGGGGTCGAAGAGGCCGGGCGAGGCGTCGGGCAGCCCGGTCAGCGCCTCCGGCAGCGGCCCGTTCGGCGGCTGCACGGGCCCGCCGCCCTCCGCCGGCTGGGTCACGATCGCCGTGACCGTGGTGTCCTCGATGCTGAAGTTGATCGGCAGCGTTACGTTCGCGGCGATGCGCGTCTGCGAGAGCGTGAGCGGCGCGATCGCCCAGAGTGCCGCGCGCACCGGCCGCGGCACCTCGCGATGCCACCAGCGCATCAGGTCGCGCTGGCTGACCCTGGGAAAGAAGTCCGGCGG
>DASQLJ010000635.1:0-6931 GCA_035630095.1 Longimicrobium sp. | reverse complement strand
CCGCCAGCCGCAGCGCGGCCGACCCCGAGACCCCCGCCGGCCGCGACGCGCTCTACCGCATGGCGGGCGACTTCTTCCCCGCCGTGCGCCGGCTGGGCGAGACCACGGCGCGGATGCACCTGGCGCTCGCCTCGTCGGCGGACGATCCCGCGTTCGCGCCGGAGCCGGTGGGGCACGACGACGTGCGCCGCTGGGCCGACGCCTTCCGCCGGCAGGTGGACGGCGTGCTGGGCGACCTGAGCCGCCGGCTCGACGCGATGCCCGGCTTCTTCCCGCGCGAGCAGCACGCGCGGCTGCAGCAGGTGGTGCGCGCCGCGGCCGACCTGCGCCTGCGCGGCGACGAGCTGGAGGTGCTGGCCGACGCGGGGAGCGTGAAGGCGCGCATCCACGGCGACTACCACCTGGGCCAGGTGCTGCGCGGCGCCGAGCCCGCGCCCGACGGCAACGAGTGGTACGTGATCGACTTCGAGGGCGAGCCGGCGCGCCCGCTGGAGGAGCGCCGCGGCAAGTACTCGGTGCTGCGCGACGTGGCGGGGATGCTGCGCTCGTTCGACTACGCCGTGCGCATGGCGCTGGGCGAGTTCCAGGCGGATTCGCTGGCCACCCGGATGGCGGTGGAGCGCTGGGGCGACGCCTGGCGCGCCGAGGTGCGCTCGCTCTTCGTGAGCGCCTACCGCGAGACGCTGGGGAGCAGCCCCGTCGTTCCCGGCGACGTGAACACCATGCTGCGCGCGCTCGCCGTCTTCGAGCTGGAGAAGGCCGTGTACGAGCTGGGCTACGAGATGAACAACCGACCCGACTGGATCCGCGTGCCGCTGGAGGGGGTGCTCACGCTGCTGGGGGTGGAGAAGCCGTGACGCCCCGGCCCTGGCGCCGAGGACGGACACCGTCCACCGCGCCAGGGCCGGTCTGCCTCACCCCGGGGAAGCCGCCCGGTCCGGGCGGCCCGCCGGTACGCTACAGCGACGCGAACTGCCAGCGCACCGGGCGGTTCAGCAGCTCGTCGGGCACCGGCACCGTGGCGGCCAGCGGAATCGGCTCCACGTCGAGCACCGGCGTGTAGTCGTAGGTGTGCGGATCGACGCGCCGGGCGGTGCCGGCGCGCAGCGGCTGCAGGTTGGGATCCTGCAGGATCTGCTGGCAGGCCAGCAGCGCCGAGTCGAGCGCGCCCACGATCCAGGTGTGGTTCACGCTCAGGTGCTCGCCCGCGAAGTGCACGTTCCCCTCGGGCTGGCGCGCCACGTTGAACAGGTGCCGGAACTGGCCGGGAAAGAACATCGCGTCGCCCGTGGCCCACTCGTTGGGCCACGCCACGTCGAACGACTCGATGAACTGCCCGGCCACGTCGACCTCGTCGCCGTACACCGTCTGCAGGTCACGAAGCGCGATGCGCTCGCGCTCTTCCCGGCTCTGCGGCAGCCATCCGTACGCGTCGGTCATCCACGAATACAGCAGGAGCGCGCCGGGGCCTGCGTCGCCGATGCCGTACGAAGGATACACGAACCAGCGCGAGGGGAGGTCGGTGATCGACTGCCCGCCGCGGGCCGGGCGCGGCACCTGTTCCCAGAAGCGGGTCCCGAAGCGCATCCCGATCTTGTACAGCGGCTCGAAGTGCAGCGAGCGGATCGCCTGCTCCTTGGTGACCGGCCACTGCGGCGTCTGCCACATCCGCAGCACCGCCGGCGGCACCGCGGCGATCACCTTGTCGAACACCGCCGGCGCGCCGGCCGTGTGGTGGATGGCCACCCGGCCGTCCGGCAACTCCTCCAGGCGGTACACGCGGGCGCCGAGGGTGATGTTCTCCGGGCCGACGAGCTGGGCGGCCGCCCTGGGAAGCCGGTCCATGCCGTCCTCGATGGTCTTCCACGCGGCCGTGGAGAAGTCCAGCGTCTCGATCACCAGCTCGGTGAAGCTGTTCTGGAACTGGTTCGTCTGCGAGGTCATCACCTCGGCGTAGTTCACCGTCTCGTCCTTCCAGCGCGCGACCTGCGACAGGTATCCGTAGAGCGAGTAGTTGTCCCACCTCATCAGCTCCCGGAACCCGGCCTCGAAGTCGCGCTCGAGAAGCCTGTGGAAGCGGCCCAGCACCTCGTCCAGGAGCTGCGAGGCGGTGCGGCGGCGGTCGCGCCCGGTCAGCGGAAAGCCCAGCGCGTCGGGGTGGTCGTCGGCATACGCGGCGGTCATCGCCCGCCCGTCGGGCAAGCGCTTCCCGTTCACCAGCACCAGGTTGCCCGTATCGTCGAAAAGCACGTACGGGATCGTTTCGATCCGGTCTTCGGGAGGCACCCGCTCGTTCAGGAAGTCGATCAGCTCGAACACGGGCTGCTGCTCGGGAATTTCGGGAAGCCGCATGGCCCCGGCCTCGAAGTACTGGTTGGGCTCGGGGGTGAAGCGGTGGGTGTACACGCGCCCGCCCAGCCGCTCGGGGTGCGCCTCGAACACGTGGACCTCCACCCCGCGGCTTTGCAGGAGCAGCGCGGCATACAGGCCGGCCATGCCGCCTCCCGCGATGCCCACGCGAAGCGGCCCCAGCCGCGGGGGCGGGGAGCCCCCCGGTGCGGGCTCGGCGTTGCCCAGCGGCGTGCGGCCGCGGAGCCACGCGTGATAGGCCGCCCGCACCGACGGCCGGCCCGGGGGAACGTGCGCGAACATGTGGGGAATGGTGGACATGATACGGGCCTTTCATAAAGAGGGAGCATGAATCGGACTGCCGGGTGCCGGCGGCCCGCAACGCGCGGGACAGTGCTGGAAGGCGCCCGCCCCGCCAAAAGGGAACTGCCATGATGCGATGCAGTGTACCCGCTCGCGCGGGCCGGATCAACGCCTTCGGACAGCGTTCGGGAAGGGCGGTCGCCGGGCGCGGTTCGTGCACCGGCCCGGGCCTCGAACCCGCTGCCGCGGCCGCCGGGCGCGGCCCGCACCCGCACGCCGGAGCCATGCGGGCCGAGCACCCGCGCCGCGCCCGCCAGTGGGCCGGCCGCCACCCCACCGGAGGCCGTGCGTGACGCCGCCCCTGATCTACAACCTGTTCCCGCGCCTCGTCGGCCCCGCCACGCGCTGGCCCGAGCACGCGGCGCGGGCCGCGGCCATGGGGTTCGACTGGCTGTACATCAACCCCTGGCAGTACCCCGGGTTCTCGGGGAGCCTGTACGCGATCAAGGACTACAGGCGGCTGAACCCGCTCTTCGTGCCCCCCGGCGCCGACCCCGCGTCGCTGCAGCCGCTGGCCGACGCGCTGGCGCGGATCGCCGAGCACGGCTGCCGGCCGGTGATGGACCTCGTCGTCAATCACACGTCGAAGGACTCGCCGCTGATCCGTCAGCACCCCGAGTGGTACCGCTGGGGGGATGACGGACAGCCGCGCTCGCCCTTCGTGCGCGACGCGGACGACCCGTCGAAGATCACGGTGTGGGGCGACCTGGCCGACGTGGACAACGAGCCGGCGCACGGGCGCGAGGAGCAGTGGCGCTACTGGGCGGGGCTGGTGCGCGAGGCGGTGGCGCTGGGCTTCCGCGGCTTCCGCTGCGACGCGGCGTACAAGGTGCCGGCCACGCTATGGCGCTTCCTGATCGAGCAGGCGAAGGAGGTCGACCCCGGCGTCGTCTTCTTCGCCGAGACGCTGGGGGCGCCGGTGGAGGACGTGGCCCGGCTCGCGGGCGCGGGCTTCGACTACTTCTTCAACTCGTCGAAGTGGTGGAACTTCAGCGAGCCGTGGGCGCTGAAGCAGCACGAGGAGTTCCGCCGCATCGCCCCCTCGATCGCCTTCCCCGAGAGCCACGACACGCCGCGGCTGGCCGGGGAGACGGGGGGCGACGAGGCGGTGCAGCGCCAGCGCTACGCCTTCGCGGCCGCGTTCAGCGCCGGGGTGATGATGCCGATCGGCTACGAGTTCGGCTTCCGGCGCCAGGTGGACGTGGTCAAGACGATGCCGACGGAGTGGGAGCGCCGCGCGATGGACCTGCGCGGCTTCGTCACCCGCGTGAACGGGCTCAAGCGCGACCACCCGGTGCTGCAGGGCGAGGGCGTGCTGCGCGCGCCGCGAGGGACGCACGACGACACGCTGGTGCTGGAGCGCCGCGCGAGCGACGCGCCGGCGGCGGCGAAGGGGTGGATCCTGGTCAACAAGGTGTGGGGCGAGCCGCGCGAGGTGCGCCTGGCCGAGATCGCCCCCGAGGCGCTCGCCCCCGGCAACCGCCTCTTCCGCGTCTGCCTGGACCGCGCGACGGCGACCGGCGAGCCCGTGCGCGAAACCGTGTCGCTCGGCCGCGCCGAGGTCGCCTACGTGCTTCCGGAGCTCACGGGCGCGGCGGGGACGGCGGGGGTGGGGATTGCAGGAGTGGGGATGGGAGGAGCGGGGACGATGACGCCGCCGCCGGTGCTGAACGAGTAGGGCGCCGTTCGCCGTCTCTGCCAGGTGCACCGGCGGCTGAAGCCGCAGCAACAACTACGAAAAGCCTCGCAAACTGCGCGAGGCTTCACTGCTCTATCTTCCGCTTCCTACAGCCGATCCGATTATGCGCAGGCCGTGGACCGAGGTGTTTCTGCATGTGGTGTGGAGCACGTGGCGGCGAGAGCCGTTCATCACGGCCGAGCTGCAGCAGCGGATCTACGGCGCGCTGGCGAACCAGTGCGCGGAGGTTGGAGCGGATGTGATCGCGATCGGAGGGATGCCGGACCACGTCCACGTGCTCGTTCGCATCCCATCCACCATCTCCATCGCGGAGCTCGTTGGCCGGATGAAGGGCGCCTCCTCGCACCTGGTGACGCACGCGCTGCGGTGGCCCGAGCCGTTCAAGTGGCAGGGCGGATACGGTGTGTTCAGCGTCTCCAAGCGGCACGTGCCCGTCGTTCGCGACTACGTGCTGAACCAGGAGATGCACCACCGCGACGGCCCCCTGCACCAACAGCTGGAGCGCGACCAGGAGTAGGTCCGGCTGTTGAAGCCTCGCGTAGTTTGCGAGGCTTTTCGTAGTTGTTGCTGCGGCTTCAGCCGCCGGTCCCTCGCTCGACCCTCTACCGATCCCCCCATGCCCGAACGCGCCGCGTGGGCCGTGCTGCTGCTGAAGACGCTGCGCATCGTCCTGATCGTCTACGGCGTGGCGCTGGTGGGGGCGTGGCTCGTCGTTCCGCGGCTTCTCTTCCAGCCGCAGCCGGCGTCGTACACGTCGCTGCCGGGGCTGCTGCGGATCCCGGTGGGTGGCGACACGATCGCGGCGGTGTGGCTGCCGAACCCGGCGGCGCGGTGGACGATCCTCTACAGCCACGGGAACGCCGAGGACCTGGGCGACGACCTGCCGCTGCTGCGCGAGCTGCAAGCCGCCGGGTTCGCCGTGTTCGCGTACGACTACCGCGGCTACGGCGCCAGCACGGGGCGCCCCAGCGTGCGGGGGACGGGGGAGGAGATCGCCGCGGCGTACGCGCACCTCACGCGCACGCTCGGCGTCGCGCCCGGCCGCGTGATCGTCCACGGCCGGTCGCTGGGCGGCGGGCCCGCGGCGGAGCTGGCGAGCCGCGAGCCGGTGGGCGGGCTGGTGCTGGAGAGCACCTTCACCAGCGTCCTGGGGACGTCGGCGTGGGGCAGGGCGTTTCCGTTCGACTGGATGCGCATCCGCCGCCGGCTGCAGCACGTCCGCGCGCCCGTGCTGGTGATCCACGGCACCGCCGACGAGGTGGTCCCGTTCGCGAACGGCCGCGCCCTCTTCGCCGCCGCCCGGCCGCCGAAGCAGTCGCTCTGGGTCGAGGGCGCCGGGCACAACGACCTGGTCGACGTGGCCGGCGCGCGCTACTGGACCGCGCTCCGCCACTTCGCCGACTCGCTCGAACCGGAGACGCGGGAGTAGCCCGGCAAGCGTAGCGCGCCCATTCCCCCGCCCACGAGCAATGAGTGGTAGGGGCTTCGGGTCGCACGCACTAGCGGACGGCGGATGGTGAACGGGCGGAGCCGCTGGAATCGGATCCGCCCGTTGATCGTCTCGTCCGAACCCGGCGCGCTCAGTTACAGTAGATCGGGTAATAGGTGCAGGCCGACCCTACCGAGCAGGGCAGGTCTTCAGTGGGGGGGCACACCCGGGGGTCGGTATCGGGGATGTGCGCGACCACGGTTCCGCGCTGCTCCGGCCTCGCACCTGCCGCGAAGCTCTGTACGTCCAGCATCTCGATGTGCAGCGCCAGCTTCTTCATCGCTCGCTCCAAGGACGAGAGGTTTCGAGACCGTCCGCGTACCCCACGCGGCGCGACGAAGCAGGAATGCTTCGCGTGCAAATTATCCTAATCCGTCACGATGTGAGGCACAATGCGGGCGTGCAGCCGTCGAACTCCAGGGGGGAGGGGCAGGACAGCGCTTCCGCCACAAACGGGGGTCGACGGCGCCGGGCACAACGACCTGGTCGACGTGGCCGGCGCGCGCTACTGGACCGCGCTCCGCCACTTCGCCGACTCGCTGGAACCAGAGACGCGGGAGTAGCTCGAAATATCGGATGTCGTTGCAGTTCCTCCGCTTTTACTCCGTCAGCGGAGGACACGGAGAGCTTCGTGCGCGCCCGACCGCTCGCGTGGTCAGAAGTAGAAGTGCAGCCGCAGGCCGGAGGTGAAGGTTCCGATGGCGTGCCCGTCCACGTCGATCTGGCCGCCCGCGCCGAACTGCGTGGTGCCCTCGCCCCGGTTCGCCTCAATCCCCGCGTGCCCGCCGATGCTCACGCGCGGGATCGGGGACCACTGCAGCCCCAGGCCCAGCGCCGCGTTCATCGAAGTGCCGTCGCCCTCGCTCACCGACGTTCCGCCGCCCTGGTCGGGGCTCTCGCTGCGGTTCCGCACGAACGTCACGCCGGCGCTGGCGAACACGTAGGGGCGCAGGTCGCCGGCGTCGGCGGTGTAGAGCTTCAGCGCCGGTCCCACGCCGATCGCGGTGACGCGGGACTCCTGCGCGGCAGGC
>DASQLJ010000634.1:0-3350 GCA_035630095.1 Longimicrobium sp. | reverse complement strand
CGAGAGCGCGGCCGCGTGACCGGGACTCAGCCGCTGGTGCTGGTGGTGGAGGACAGCGAGGCGATCCGCGCCGCGTTCACCATCCTGCTGGAAGAGAGCGGCTACACGGTGGCCGCCGTCCCCACCGGCGGCGAGGCGGTGCGCCTGGCGGGCGAGCGCTTGCCCGACCTGGTGCTGCTGGACCTGGGCCTCCCCGACATCAGCGGGATCGACGTGGCGCGGCGCATCAAGGCCAACCCCGCCACGCGCCACATCCCCGTGGTGGCCCTCACCGGCCGCGACGACGACGGCGACCGCGAGGCGCTGCTCGCCGCCGGCTGCTCCGGCTTCTGGCTGAAGCCCGTGGACACGCAGGCGCTCATCCGCTCGCTCCCTGGCTACATCGCCAGCGCCGCCGCTGCGCCAGGCTGATCCCGACAACGTCGTCAACATTCTCGTGGAGACAGAAAGTCCTTTTTTCTGTCTCCTCGTGTTTTTACGGCCTACGGGTTTCACACGGAGTCAGCGGAGTTCACGGAGTCTTGTCTCCGTTGACTCCGCTGACTCCGTGTGAAACGGCCGTTCGGGGGTCCATCTCTCGACCGCGGTGCTCAACTCCCGCGCACCTCGCTCATCAGCGCGGCGAGGTTGCCCTCGCTGTCGTGGAAGAAGCCGATCCAGAGGTCGTGGTCGGGCATCTTCGCGATCATGCGGGGCTCGTGCTCGATCCGCACGCCGGCGGCGGTGAGCGCGGCGAAGGCCGCGTGGATGTCGGCGACGCGGTAGTAGAGGATGGAGGCGGGATGGTCGAACTCCGGCTTCTCCGCGACGCCCACCATCAAGCGCACGCCGCCGGCCTGGAAGAACGCCGAGCCCGGGATCTCGAACAGGAACGGCAGCCCCAGCACGTCGCGATAGAAGCCGATCGCCCGCCGCAGGTCCTTGGCGTTGATTGCGATCTGCCCCACGTCGATGATCCCCACCGTCCCCGTCGTATCCATCTCCACCTCCCCAATCCTGGGTGACCATCCAACGTCTGACTTGATATATTTAGTTTTACTAACTAACATGTCAAGCATGTCGACAGGAGATTCGAATGCCGGGGCGCCGAGGCGCGTGGACGAGGTGGCGGACCGGCTGCACTCCGCCAGCATCCACCTCCTGCGCCGTGTGCGCCGGCAGGACGACGAGAGCGGGGTGACGGCGCCGCACCTCTCCGCGCTGTCGGTGCTGGTGTTCGGCGGCGCGCGGACGCTGGGTGAGCTAGCCGCCGCCGAGCAGGTGACGCCGCCGTCGATGACGCGTATCGTGCGCAACCTGGAGGCGGACGGCCTGGTGGAGCGCCAGCCCGACGCCGCCGACCGCCGCATCGTCCGCGTCCGCGCGACGGAGCGGGGGCGCGCGATCCTGCTGGAGGGCCGCCGCCGCAGGGTGGCCGAGCTCGCGGCGCGCCTGGAATCGCTGGGGGATGAAGAGCTGGAGACGCTCGCGCGCGCGGCGGAGCTTATCGAGCGCGTGCTGCGGGCGCCGGGGTGAGCGGGCGCCGCCGCCGGCCGCGACGGAAGGCGAGCCGGTAGACCAGCACGTTGACGGCGATCACGAAGACGCCGATCGCGAGCTGCATCCCGCGCGTGAGGCCGGACGGATACAGAACGCGGGTGATGTACTGCTCCACGAACGTTCCCGCGTAGCCGGCCTGGTGCCCGAGCCCGCGCAGGTGCTTCTCCAGCGGCGTGAGCGGGCACGTCCACCCGCCGAATTCGATCAGCGCGCCCCACGCGGCGCACGGCAGGTGCACCCACGCGGCCCTGCGCCAGCGCAGCACCGCCACCCCGCCCAGCACCACGAACAGCACGAAGCCGAAGTGGAACACCACCACGGCATCGGCGAGCGTGCGGTAAACGGCGGGCGAGACGCTCATGGCACGGCTGCAGGGCGGAGGCTACACCGATTCTGCTTCGCGATTCGGTTCGTGGGGCTCGTTCGAACCGTGAGCGTCGGCTTGTTTCCAGGGGTCATGCTGAGGACCAAGCTCACCACGATTCCACTTCGCGATCACCTCTGCCGCAGTGCCGTACTTGCCCGTGCGCCAGATACGATAGGTCGGGTCATCCACCTCGACGAAAGGCCCCAACCCGTCACGCTCGGCAAGGAACGCCCGCTCATCGGGATCGCGGGCCGGCCGCGTCATCCCGCTCGGATCGACGCGCTTCCGCAAGTCGGCTACGGCAGCCCGATGGCGCCGCCACATCCCGCGCAGCTCAGCCCAATCGACGCTTTTGAGATCCATCTTCCACTCCTCATCTATCATCTGTAGTGGCGGTACCACAGCGCCTCGAGGGACTCTTCGTTGATCGGCTCGCCCGATTCCATCAGCTCGCGGAGCACGTTGTACGCATCCTCTGCGCCCTCTCTGCGCAAATGTGGCCGGATGGTCGCGTCGTCGATGGTGTCGCCGAACGCCTTCAACATGCTGACGGCGTCCAGGCCGTACCGCCAGAACTTCCAATGGCGCCATCCCACAACGCGATCGGCCAGGACGTGCTCTCTGCGGATCACCCGCAACGTCATGGTGCCAAGCCGAAATTCCTCCACCGCCTCGGGAAGGTAGTTTCCAGGCACCTCAACATACATATCCCCCCGCGTCCAGTGCCGGCCGCTTCGACTGAGCCCAAGGGCGGTGAACACGCGGTCGATATCGTCGCGTGTACGCCGTTCCACAACCAGGTCGATGTCGCTGGTGGTGTACGACTCCGGCACGTACACCTCGATCGCCCCTCCACCAACGAGCGTGGCCTCCATGCCTGCCTCGCGAAGAGCGGTTTGCAGGATTGCCGCCGTGAGCATCAATCGTTCGACGTGCTCCCCGTCGCCATTCCACGCGAGCTCCAACGCCTGGCGCAATTCGTCGGTGCTCATCGACGGACCGAGGGAGACGCCGGAGCACCTGCGGACTCGCCCAGCCGGGCCATCACGTCCCGTCTGACGGCATCGAACGCCGCGTCGTCCAGCGCTGGCGTTGCGGCTGCCGTCTCCACCGCGTCTTCAAGCTGCACCCAGGAGACGCAGCCTTCGTAGGCGGCGGTGCTGGGGACGACTCGGGGCTCGGGGAGCACGTGCGCGCGGACCAGGATCGCGTGCAGGTACGGCTTGCCACGGTATTCGAAGCGCGACTTGAGCGTTTCGCGCGAGAACGGCTGCAGGTCGCCCAGGCGCTCCAGCGCGGCGAGGTCTTCCACGCGCCACGCCTCTTCCACCGTGCAGAAGACGCGCAGGGCGAGCTGGCTCGGCGCGAAGCGCGGCGTGTCGCCCAGGTGGCCGCGGAAGGCGGGCGACAGCTCGTGCTCGTTCTGGTGCCAGCCGGTGGGGAA
>DASQLJ010000633.1:0-2387 GCA_035630095.1 Longimicrobium sp. | reverse complement strand
GGAGATGGCGCTGGACTCCGCGCTGGAGATCGGCGTGGGCGGCGAGGCGCGCGTGCTGGGGATCCGCTGGGACGCGGCGAGCGTGGCCAAGCTCTACCACCGGCCCACGCTGGAGCAGGCGCGCAAGCTGGCGCTGATGATGGAGACGCCGCCCACGCTCCCCAGCGGCGCCTCGATCGCCTGGCCGGCCGACCTGCTCACCGACCCGCGCGGCGCCCGCTTCGCCGGCTTCCTGATGCCGCGCGCCGAGGGGCCGCGCGTCTTCGAGTTCTACAACCCGGTCTCGCGGCGGAAGACGGCGCCGCTCTTCGACTGGGCGCGGCTGCACCGCGCCGGCGCCAACCTGGCCGCCGCCTTCGACGGGCTGCACGCGCACGGCTACGTGGTGGGCGACGTGAACGAGAGCAACATCCTGGTGTCGCCGACGGACGCGTCGGTGGTGCTGGTGGACGCCGACTCGTTCCAGGTGCGCGGCCCCGGCCCGCGCGAGCTCTACCGCTCCAAGGTGGGCAAGGCCGAGTTCACCCCGCCCGAGCTGCAGGGCACCCACTTCGCCGACGTCGACCGCGCCCCCGAGCACGACCGCTTCGGCCTGGCGGTGATCCTCTTCCTGCTGCTGATGGAGGGGACGCACCCGTACGCCTGCCGCATGCCCGACGGGAGCGAGGCGCCGCCGGTGGAGGAGCGCATCCTGCGCGGGATGTTCCCGCACGCGCCCGAGGCGGAAGGATGCCGCCCGCCGCGGATGGCGCCGCCGTTCTACACGCTGGACCCCGCGCTCCAGGCGCTCTTCCTGCGCGCCTTCGTCCAGGGCCACGCCGACCCCGCCGCCCGCCCCGCCGCCGCCGAGTGGGCGGCCGCGCTCGTCGCGGCCGAGGCGGCGCTGGCCACCTGCGCGGCCAACCCGCGGCACCGCCACGCCGCGCACGTCGAGTTCTGCCCGTGGTGCCACCGCACCCGCGTGCTGCAGGGGCGCGACCCCT
The DNA here is from genome assembly GCA_035630095.1 of Longimicrobium sp. Classification (GTDB taxonomy): domain Bacteria; phylum Gemmatimonadota; class Gemmatimonadetes; order Longimicrobiales; family Longimicrobiaceae; genus Longimicrobium. The sequence goes on along the minus strand of DASQLJ010000633.1, from coordinate 1,404 downwards.
TCCCCGCCACGGTGGACCTGGCCCGCGTGCACGACGCGCCACCGCTGCGCCGGCCGGAGCCGGGGCTGCCGCGCCCCTGGCACGCGCCCGTGCCGCCCAGGCACGTCGCGCCCGTGCCGTGGGGTCCGCCCGCGCCGTGGGGTCCGCCCCCACCGCAGGCCGCCGTTCTCGCGCCGCAGCAGCCCAGCCGGATCTCGCTCTGGGCCGCGTCCACCGTGCAGCAGACGCGCTCGTCGCTGCCGGCGTGGGCGCAGCCGGCGCTGGGGCCCGACGCGCTCGCCAACCCGGTCGTGTGGATGCCGCCCGCGGCGCTGACCTGCCTCTTCGGCGCCACCGGCGGCGTGCGGATGGCGGGGATGCTCCTGTTCTTCCTGGCGCTGCGCCGCCTCTTCCGCCTCAACACCGTGCGCGTCCGCCCGGTGACGGTGGCGTGGCTGGTGATGGGGGTGATGGCGTGGCTGCTGATGGCCGGCGCCTACGTGGGCGGCGCGCGGGCCGCGGACGACGGGGATCCGTACGGCGTCGACGTGGACGTGATGCCCACGGTCGGCACGGCGAGCCCCGTACCCGGCGGGACGCCGGTTTCGCCGGTGGTGATCTCGGAACCGGTACGGCTCGCCGGCGAGCCCGAGCTGGACGACTGGCAGCCCCCGCAGCTCTACGACGAGTACCTGGTGGACGACGCGGCCCGCCGCGCCTACCCGCCCGAGCTCCGCGCGGAGGGGATCGGCGGCGAGGCGGTGGTGCGCGTGTCGATGGACGACAGCGGCGCGATCGACCAGGCGAGCGTGGTGGTGATCCGGGCCGACCACACCCGCCTGGGCTTCGCCGCGGCCGCCATCGCCCGGCAGATGAAGTACAACCCCGCGCTGGTGGACGGGAACCCGGTTCCCAGCACGGTGGACATCACCATCCGCTTCAACCCGGAGCCGTGATGGACACCCTCGCGGCCCCCGTGCTCCTCTTCCGCCGCCGCTCCACGCTGGACCGGCTGGCGCTGGACCCCGGGCTCGAGCTGGGGGCCGGCGGCGAGGCGGTGGTCTACGAGGTGCCGGGCGACGCCGCGCTGGTGGCCAAGATCTACCACGAGCCGACGATCGACCGGGCGCGCAAGCTCACGCTGATGCTGGCCAACCCGCCACGCATGCCCGGCGGCTCCGCGATCGCCTGGCCGGCCGACCTGCTGCTGGGGCCCGACGGCTTCGCGGGCTTCCTGATGCTGCGGGCCGACGGGCCCCGCCTCTTCGAGTTCTACAACCCGGTGAGCCGCCGGGCCACCGCGCCCGCCTTCCACGCGGAGCTGATGCACCGCGCCGGGCGCAACCTGGCCGCCGCCTTCGACGCGCTGCACGCCGCCGGGTACGTGGTGGGCGACGTGAACGAGAGCAACCTCCTCGTGTCGCC
>DASQLJ010000632.1:0-15632 GCA_035630095.1 Longimicrobium sp. | reverse complement strand
ACTTCCTCTACTGCGCGCCCAACAAGCTGTACGAGTATCCCCAGGCCGGGCTGCCAATGCTGGGGAGCGACAACCCCGTGCTGCGCGCGGCGTTCGAGCGCTACGGCGTGGGCGTGGCCGGCGGCGACCCGGCGGAGGGCGCCCTGCGGCTCGCCGCGGAGCTCCCGCGCTTCCGCGCCGCGCTCCCCGCCTTCGTGGCCGCGCACCGCTGGGAAGACGAGGCCGAGCGACTCCGCGCCGCCTACCGCACGCTGCTGGCGGAGCGGCCCCGGTGATCCCCCGTTCGCCCGACGACGTGTCCCCCGATCTCGCCGCTCCCCCCATCGTCCTGCGTGACGCCGGCGACGTGCGGGCGACGTCCGGCGCGGACGAGACCGGCTTCGGAGCGAATCCGCGCGCCACGAGCGTCGACCGCTCCACGTCCGCGGACGCGCTGCGGATCGGCGGGGATGCGGAGGCGGGGACGATCCTGACGCTGATCGACTACTACCTCCCCGGCTACAAGGGCGGCGGGCCGATCCGCACGCTCGCCAACATCGTGCAGCACCTGGGCGGCGAGCTGCGCTTCCGCATCGTCACCCGCGACCGCGACCTGGGCGACGCGGAGCCGTACGCGGAGGGAGCGCGGCGGGAGGTCGGCGGCGCGGAGGTGGTGTACCTCGCGCCGGGCGAGATGCGACGGGGGATCGCACGGCTCCTCCGCACGCCCGGGCACGATGCGCTGTACCTCAACAGCCTCTTCTCCGCCACCTTCACCCTGTGGCCGCTCTGGCTGCGCCTCGTGGGAAAGATCCACCGCGTGCCGGTGATCGTGGCGCCGCGCGGGGAGCTTTCGCCGGGCGCGCTGGCGTTCAAATCGACCAAGAAGCGCGCCTTCCTCATCGCCGCGCGCCGGCTGGGGCTGTACCGCGGCGTCGTCTGGCAGGCCTCGTCGCCGGTGGAGGCGGAGGAGGTGCGGCGCTGGTTCGGCCCCGCCGCGACCGTCGTCGTGGCACCCGATCTTCCGCCCCCCGCCTCCGCCGCGCCGCCGCCGCGCACGAAGCGCGCGGGCGAGCTGCGGCTGGCGTTCGTGTCTCGCATCGACCGGAAGAAGAACCTGGACGGCGCCATCCGCCTGCTGCGCGACGTGCCGGGATCCGTCGTCCTCGACGTCTACGGGCCGGAGGAGGATGCCGCGTACGCGGCCGAGTGCCGCGCACTGGCGAAGGAGTCGAACGCCGACGTGCGCTTCCACGGGCCGGTGCCGCCGGAGCGCGTGGCGGAGGTGCTGCGCGAGGCGGACGCCTTCTTCTTCCCCACGCACGGCGAGAACTTCGGCCACGTGGTGCTGGAGGCGCTGCTGGCCGGGTGCGTGCCGCTGCTCAGCGACCGCACGCCCTGGCGCGGGCTGGAGGCGAAGGGGATCGGGTGGGACCTGCCGCTGGACCGGCCCGAGGCGTTCCGCGCCGCGCTGGCCGAGCTGGTGGCGATGGACGGCGCCGGGCTCGCCGCGCGCTCGGAGCGGGCGTGGCGGCACGCCGCGGCGTTCGCGGGCGACGCGGAGGTGGTGGCGCGCACCCGCGGGCTGTTCGCGTCGGTGCTCGCCGGCGCGGGGCGGGGCGGGGGGAAGGCGTCGTGAGTGGACGCGACCGCGGGGTGCTGGTGGTCACGCTCTTCTACCGGCCGGAGCCCAACTTCATCACCGCCGACGTGGCCGAGGCCGCGGCGCGGGGCGGGCGCGTCACCGTGATCACGGCGCACCCGAACTACCCGTTGGGACACTTCTACCCGGGCACCCGCTGGTGGCGCCCCGAGCGGCGGGTGGAGAACGGGGTGGTGGTGTGGCGCGTGCCGATGTTTCCCGACCACAGCGCGTCGCCGCTGCGGCGGGCGGTGTCGTACCTGTCGTTCACCCTCGCGGCCACGCTGCTGGCGCCCTTCGTGGCCGGCCGCCCGCGGGTGGTGTGGGTCTACCAGACGCCGTTCACGGTGGCCGTGGCGGCGCTGTGGTTCAAGGTGGTGTGCCGCAGCCGGCTGGTATACACCTCGGCCGACCTGTGGCCCGAGAGCTTCGCGGCGACCGGCGTGACCCGGCCGGGACCGCTGATGCGGCTGCTGTACGCAACCCGCCGCGCGCTGAACCGCGTGGCGGACGTCATCGTCGGGTCGACCACGGGGATCGTGGAGACGTACGCGGCCGACGGCGTGCCGCCGGAGCGGATGAAGCTGATCCGCGTGTGGGTGGACGGCTCGCCGCGCGGCGGGGCGCTGCCGGCGCCGCCGTCCGCGCCGGTGGCCGACGTTCCGACGGTGGTCTATGCCGGCAACCTGGGCCCGGCGCAGGGGCTGGACGTGGTGGTGCGCGGCGCGGCCGAGCTGAAGCGCCGCGGCGTGGCGGTGCGCTTCGACCTCTACGGCTCCGGCGGCGCCGAGGACGAGCTGCGCGCGCTGGCCGCCGAGCTGGGGGCGGACAACGTCGCCTTCCACGGGCGGGTGCCGCCGGCGCAAGCGGTGGCGGCCTCGGCGGCGGCGGCGGCGCAGCTGGTGGTGCTGCGGCCGTCGCCGCTCTTCGACATGACCGTGCCCTCCAAGCTCCCCTTCGCCATCGGGATGGGGACGCCGCTGCTCTGCGGGCTGCGGGGCGAGTCGGCGCGGGTGGCCGCGGAGTCGGGCGGCGCGTACCTCTTCGACCCGACGGACGCGGCGTCGATGGCCGACGCGACCGAGCGGGTGCTGGTGCTGGACCCGGCTGGCCGCGCCGCCGCGCGCGAGCGGCTGCTGGCGTACTACCGCGCGAGCCTGGACCCCGAGCGGCTGGTGGCCGAGTACATGGAGCTGCTGGGGGTGGGCGAGCCGCCGCGCGGGGTGGCGGCGCCGCCGCCCGCGGGCTAAATTGACGTGTTCGCAACTCATGTGTGGCGTTCCGGGCACCCGCTGCCCGGGTGCGCTCGCCGCCGCGCCGCCCCCGGGCCGCGGCGGTTCGCACTTGCTGCGGCGGTGGCGCTCCCGGGCGACCACCGCGTGGCTGGGAGAACCGGAGCGATGGCCGGAGCGGTACGCGGCGGCCGCCGCGCGGCGGCGAGGGACGACGGGCGCCGCGAGCGGGCCGCGGGGAGCACGCGGTGAGCGTGGCGCCCCGCACGCCGGCCGATCCCGCCGCGGCGGCCGTGTGGGAGGAGGAGGCGGCGCCCGCCGCGCATTTGCCCCCGGCCGACGCCGAGGCGCCGCCGGCCGCGCTGGCCGCGCCGCGCTCGCGCACGCGCGGCGCGACCGTGAAGATGGTGGGCGGCACCGTGAACCTGCTGCTGGTGACGGTGCAGGGGCTGCTGCTGGTGCCGCTGTACCTGCGCGCGCTGGGCCCGGTGATGTACGGCGCCTGGCTCGCCTCGGGCGACATCCTGGGGTGGCTGTCGGTGCTCGACATGGGCGTTTCGGGGGTGATGACGCAGCGGATGGCCGCCGCGCACGGCCGGCGCGACCACCGGGTGCTGGCCGCCTACTTCGGCACCGGGCTGCTGGTGCAGCTCGTCCTGGTGCTGGCGCTGCTCGCGGGGGCGCTGGTGCTGGGGCGGTACGTCCCCGGGTGGCTCTCGGTGCCGCCGGCGCAGGCCGGCCTGCTCGGCTCGTGCTTCGCGCTGGCCGCGGTGGGCGCCGCGATGTCGATCCTCAACGGCGGCGTCTCCAGCCTCTCCGCGGCGATGCAGCTGCAGGGCGTGCAGAACGCGGCGGCGGTGCTGGGAAGCGTGCTGTGCATCGTGCTGATGGTGTGGATGCTGACCGCCGGCTACGGGCTGTGGGCGCTGCCGGCCGGGATGGTGGCGCGCAACGGCACGCAGCTGGTGATCAACGGCGCCTACGCGGTGATCCTGCTGCGGCGCGAGGTGCCCGGGCGGGTGCGCCCGACGGTGGCCGTGGCCCGCGAGATGTGGACGCTCAGCGGGCCCGCCTTCCTGTGCATGGTGGGCAACGCCGGCGTGGGGCGCAGCGAGTCGGCGCTGATCGCCGTGTTCCTGCGCCCCGAGGTCGCCGCGGTGTACGCGCTCACGCGCCGCGCCGCCGACATCATCTCCATGTTCATGGCGCACGTGGCGGCCTCGGTGTACCCCGGGTTCGCGCACCTGCTCGGCAGCGGCAAGCGCGAGCGCGCGGGCGAGGTGGTGGGCGAGGTGCAGCACCTCTACCTGACGCTGGGCACCGCGGCGGTGGCGATGTACCTGGCGCTCAACCGCACCTTCATCACCCTGTGGGTGGGCACCCCGTCGTACGCGGGGCACCTGATCACGGTGCTGGTGGGGGTGAACCTGCTGGTGGTGGGGCGCGCCTCGCTGCTCACCTACCTCACGGGGGCGGCGGGGCTGATCGTGCGCGGGTCGTACCTGATCTTCTTCGAGGCCGCCGCGCGGGTGGCGCTGATGATCGGGATCCTGGTGGTGGCGGGGGTCCCCGGGATCCCGCTGGCCGGGATCCTGGTCACCCTGGTGTCGGCGCGCGTGGCGCTGGCCTGGCTGCGGCGCGAGGTGGGGCCCGGCCAGCAGCGCGCCGGCGCGCTCCGCCGCTGGCCGCTGGCAGTGCAGGCGGGGGTGCTCGCGCTGGCCGCCTGGGCCGGCACCGTGCGCTGGGCCGACACGTGGACCGGGTTCGCGGGATGGAGCCTGGTGTTCGCCGCCGCGGTGGCGGCGGTGCTGCTGCTCTGCGATCGCGGGGCGCGGGCGCTGGCGGGGCGGGTGGCCGCGCCGGCGCTCGCGCGCGCCCGCGCCGTTCTTCAACGCCGGCCGTAGATGACGATGGATCCTTCGAACGGAACGCCGCGGCCGCGGCGTCCTGCTTCCGCGAACGCGTCCGCGCACCTTCCGCTGCGGCTGCGCGTGGCGCGCGCGCTGCTGCGCGGGTGGCCGCTCCCGCGCGGCCGCGACCGCGTGGAGCGGCTGCTGCTGGGCGGCTTCCGCCGCTGGCCCGAGCGCGCCGACGTCCCCTTCGCCTTCGGGACGCTGGTGGACGCCAGCCTGAGCGCGTGGCCGCTCGGCTACCGCGAGCTCTTCCTGCACGGGCAGATGGAGCCGTCGCAGGTGGCCGTCTGGCGCGCCGTGCTGCGGCCGGGCGACGTGGTGGTGGACGGGGGGGCGAACTGGGGGTACTGGACGCTGGTGGCCGCCGCGCTGGTGCGCCCCGGCGGGCGGGTCTTCGCCTTCGAGCCGCTCCCCGACACCGCCGCGGCGCTGCGCCGCAACCTGGAGGCGAGCGGGGCGCCCGAGGTCACGCTGGTGCAGGCGGGGCTCGACGCCCGGCCGGGCACGCTCGCGCTGCACGTGTTCGCCGACGATCCGTCCGGGGGCTTCACCTCGGCCGGGGTTCCGGGGGCGCTGCGCCCGCTGCGGAGCGTGTCGGTGCCCGCCGAGTCGCTGGACGACTTCGCCGCGCGCGAAGGCGTGCACCCCGTGCTGGTGAAGCTCGACGTGGAAGGGGGCGAGCGCGCCGCGCTCCTCGGCGCGCGCGGCCTGCTGGCGGGCGAGCGCGCGCCCGTGGTGTCGTTCGAGTGGAACGAGGAGACCGCGGCGTCGATGGGGTACCATCCCCGCGACGTGCTGGCGCTGCTGACCGCCGAGGGGTACCGGGCGTACCTCCCCGACGCGCGCGGCGCCCTGCACCCGTTCGACCCCGCCGCCGAGGCGGCCACGCCGATGGTGTGGTGCGTCCCGCCGTCGGGCCCCGGGCGCGAGCGCCTGGCGCGGCTCCTCCCCGCCGCGGAGGGCGGCCGATGAGCGCCGCGCCCCTGCGCGTCTGCCTGGCGTCGGACGATTACCTCCCCAACCCGGGCGGGGTCGCCGCGCACGTGGCGGGGCTGGCGGGGGGGCTGGCGCGCGCCGGCTGCCCGGTGACGGTGCTGGTGCCCGAGCTGGTGCGCAACCCGCTGCGCGTGGGGGTGACGCGCGAGGAGACGGACGGCTTCGGCGTGGTGCGCACCCGCGCGTGGACGGCGCCGCGGGTGGGGCACCTGTGGGCGGCCGCGGCGCAGCTGCGGATGTTCCGCCGCCACGGCCCGGGCGCGCTGGACGTGTACCACTGGCACAACCCGCACGTGGACAACGACATGGCGCCGGGGATCCCGGCGCGGCTGAAGGTGTTCACCAACCACACCAGCCACTTCCTGGAGTGGTCGCTGGGGGGGAAGGATCCCGCGCGGGCGAAGGCCGCGGTGAGGAACGCCGAGGTGGTGATCTGCCCCTCGCACGAGCTGGTGGAGGCCACGCTGAGCACCGGCTTCCCGGCCGACCGGGTGCACTTCGTGTCCAACGGCGTCGACACCCACCGCTTCTCGCCCGAGGTGGACGGCGCCCCCGTGCGCCGGACGCTGGGGATCGAGCCCGACGAGGTGGTGTTCCTCTGCCCGCGGCGGCTGGAGAAGAAGAACGGCGTGACCTACTGGCTGCGCGCGCTCCCCGAGGTGGTTCGGCTCACCGCGGGGCGTGCGCGCGTGCGCTTCGTGCTGGTGGGCGACTACCTGTGGGAGGACGCCGACTCGGACCGCGCGGCCGTGGTGGCGCTGATCGACGAGCTGCGCCTGGGGCCCGCGCTCACCTGGCTGGGGAACGTGGCGCCGCCGCTGATGCCCGCGCACGTGGCCGCCGCCGACGTGGTGGTGCTCCCGTCGCTGATGGAGGCCACCAGCATCTCGGGGCTCGAGGCGCTGGCCTCGGGGAAGCCGCTGGTGGGCACCAACGTGGGCGGGATCCCGCAGATCCTGCGCGACGGCGAGACGGGGGTGCTGGTGCCCCCGGCCGACCCGTCCGCGCTGGCCGCGGCGATGGTGAGGCTCGCGCTCGACCCGGCGCTGCGCGCTGCGTACGGCCGCGAGGCGGCGCGCGACGCGCGCGAGCGGTACGGCTGGGACGCCGGCGCCCGCCGCACCCTGGAGATCTACGCGAGCGAGATCCGGAAAAGGGGCCGGTAGGAGAGGATGCCCACCAAGCTGCTGTTCGTCCCGGAGACCCGCCCCGAAGCCGTGAAGCTCGCCCCGCTCGTGCTCGAGGCGCGGGCCCGGCCGTGGGAGTTCGAGACCCGCGTGTGCGTGACCGGCCAGCACCGGCGGATGCGCTTCGACGTGCGCCCCGACCACGGCGTGCCCGCCGCCCTCGCCTCCGTGGAGGGCTGATGTGCGGGATCGCCGGATGCTTGGCGCCCAACGCGGGCGGCGTGCTGGCGCGGATGCTTCCCTGCCTGGCCCACCGCGGCCCCGACGACCACGGGACCTTCGTCTCGCGCACGGGCGCGGCCGTGCTGGGGCACCGCCGCCTCTCCATCATCGACCCGTCGCCGCTCGGCCACCAGCCGATGCGCTCGGCGGACGGGCGCTACCACATCGTCTACAACGGCGAGGTCTACAACTTCGCCGAGATCCGCCCCGAGCTGGAGGCGCGCGGGCACCGCTTCGCGTCGCACTCCGACACCGAGGTGGTGCTGGCCGCGTTCGCCGAGTGGGGCCCGCGCGCGCTTCCGAAGCTCCGCGGGATGTTCGCCTTCGCCGTGTGGGACGAGGCCGAGGGCGAGCTCTTCCTCGCCCGCGACCGCTTCGGGATCAAGCCGCTGTACTACGCGAGTCTTCCCGAGGGCCGCTTCCTCTTCGCCTCCGAGGTCCGCTCGCTGCTGGCCAGCGGCCTGGTGCCGCGCCAGGCCGACCGCCAGGCGGTGTGGGACTTCCTCTCGCACGGCGCGGTGGCGCAGCCGCGCACCATCGTGCGCGGCGTGCGGGCGCTGCTCCCGGGCCACTGGATGCGCGTGCGCCCCGGCGGCGAGGTGGTGACGGAGCGTTACTGGGACCTGGAGGAGGCCACCCGCGCGCGCCGCGCCGCCGCGCCGCTCCCCTATCCGGAGGCGGTCGAAGCCGTCCGCGAGAAGCTGGACGAGGCCACGCGGCTGCACATGATCGCCGACGTGCCGGTGGGCGCCTTCCTGAGCGGCGGGATCGACTCCACCGCCGTCGTCGGGCTGATGGGCCGGCACGTCCATCACCCGATCCGCACCTACGCCGTGGGCTTCGAGGCGCGCCACGCCGCCCTCGACGAGTTGAAGTGGGCGCGGCTGGCCGCGGAGCGCCTGGGCGCCGAGCACACCGAGGTGGTGGTGACCGGCGACGACGCGGCGGCCAGCTTCGACGCGCTGATCGACGCGCTCGACCAGCCGAGCCTGGACGGCACCAACACCTGGTTCGTCTCCCGCGCCACCCGCCAGGGCGTCACCGTCTCGCTCTCCGGGCTGGGCGGCGACGAGCTGTTCGCCGGCTATCCCCCGTTCCGCTCCTTCGCGCGCTCGGCGCGGCTGGCGCCCTCCGGCGTCCCCGGGCTGGGCCAGCTGGTGGGCGCCACCGGCGGGCTGATCCCCGGCCGCTGGCGGATCCCGCTGCAGTTCGTGGCCGCTCCGCCGGTGGAGCGCCTGGCCTCCGTCCGCCGGCTGATGACCGAGCGCGAGAAGGTGGCCGCGACCACCGCCGCCTTCCGCGCGGGCGGGCCGGTGGAGCCGCCGCAGGCGCGCATCGCCGCGCTGATGCGCCGCGCGCTGGAGCCGGTGAGCCAGGTGAGCTACGTGGAGCTGACCGACTACCTGCGCAACACGCTGCTGCGCGACGCCGACGCGATGAGCATGGCGCACTCGCTGGAGGTGCGGCCGGTGCTCCTCGACCACGAGCTGGCCGAGCTCGCCTTCTCGCTCCCCGCCGACTACAAGCTGCACGGGCGCCAGACCAAGCGGATCTTCACCGACGCGGTGGCCGACGTGCTCCCGCGCGAGATCGTGGAGCGCAAGAAGATGGGCTTCGAGCTCCCCGTGGGGCACTGGCTGGGCACGACGCTGGAGGACCGCGCCCGCGCGGCCTTCTCCTCCGCTTCCGCCAAGGCGCTGTTCACGGAGGGATTCCGCCGCGACGCGCTGGACGGGCTCGGCCGGCAGCGGGCGCGGGCGCCGCGGCTGTGGGCGTACGTGGTGCTGCTGTCGCACCTGGAGGCGAACGGGCTGTCGCTGGAGGCCGCGTGACGGCGCCGGCCGCAAACCGCCGCCGACGCATCCTCTACATGGTGCACTCCGGCGGCTTCGGGGGCGCGCTGCTCAGCCTTCGCTATCTCCTCGAGCAGATCGACAAGACGCGCTACGAGCCGGTGGTGGCGTGCGTGCACCCGATCCCCGAGGTGATGGACGTCTTCCGCCGGCTGGGGCTGGAGACGATCCACGCGCCGGGGATCACCACCTTCTCGCACACCACGCTGGAGTGGTACCCGCTCACCCACCCGCTGGGCGGGGTGACCACCGTCCGCGAGCTGGCCGCGTTCCGCCGCTCCGCGCGCGCCACCGAGCGGCTGGTGCGCGAGGTGAAGCCCGACCTGGTGCACCTCAACTCCCTGGTCTTCGGCGCCGCGGCGGCGGGGGCGAAGGCGGCGGGCGCGCCCGTGGTCTGGCACATCCGCGAGAACGCGGCGCCGGGGCACCTGGGCGTGCGCCGCGGGCTGCAGGCGCGCTGGCTGAAGCGCTGGGGCGACCGGGTGATCTTCATCTCCAACGACGACCGGCGCGCGCTGGGCGGCGAGGAGTACGGCATCGTGATCCACAACTTCGTGGACCACGGCCGCTTCGACCGCGCCATCGACGGGGCGCCCGTGCGCGAGGAGCTGGGCCTGCCGGCGGGCGCGAAGGTGGCGCTCTTCTTCGGGGGGATGAACACCATCAAGGGCGCGCACGTCTTCCTCCAGGCCGTCCGTCTCGCCAAGGAGACGGTGCCCGGGCTGCACGCGGTGATCGCGGGCGCGGTGACCCCCACCAGCAGCAGCCTGGTGGCGCGGACGGCGCGGGCGGTGCTCCCGCTGCTGGGCGGCGGCACCGAGCGCCAGCGCTTCATGAAGCTGTACGGGGGGATGGAGGATTTCGTCCACCTCCTCCCCTTCCGCCACGATCCCGAGCGCCTGCTGGCGGCGGCCGACGTGGCGGTGATCCCCTTCATCGACCCGCACTTCGCGCGGCCGGCGATCGAGGCGGCGGCCATGGGCACGCCCGTGGTGGCGTCCGACGTGGGCGGCGTGAACGAGCTGGTGGAGCACGAGCGGACGGGGCTCCTCGTCCCCGCCCGCGACCCGCGGGCGCTGGCCGACGGGATCGCGCGGGTGCTGAACGACCCGGCGCTGGCCGCGCGCTTCGGGGAGGCCGGGTACCGGATGTCGCTGGAGCGCTTCGGCGCCGCGCAGGGCATCGCCCGCGTGCAGGCCGTGTACGACGACCTTCTCGGCGAGCCTGCTCCCGCGTCCGCCGACGATGCCGGCGCCCAGTCGTCTCCCGCGGCTTCCGGGGATTGGCGCGAGAGGAACCCGGCGGACTGAGCCGCCGCCGCCGTCCACGGGGTGCGCGACGGGGGCGAATCGATTATCTTCCAAGGCTTTGCTACCGCCGTCGTCCACTCCGCGCCCCGCGCGGCGGAAGACGGCGGTCGGCACGCGGTGGTCGGGTCGGATCGGCAACACGTCGGGACGCGGGTGCTCCCGCGCCGGCGGCGAGGCCGAAGCCGGCGGACCGCGGGCGGTGACACGAGGGCACGACACCCGGAGCGACGGTTTGCTGTTTCTTTTCTTCCCCGTGGGGGACGACGGGCGGAGCGTGACGCGGGCGGGCGCGCGATGACGCGCGTCCTGGTCCTGGGCGCCAGCGGGATGCTGGGCCACAAGCTGGCGCAGGTGCTGTCGGAAGACGCCGGGCTCGAGGTGCACGCCTCGGTGCGCCGCCTTCCGCCCGCGCCCTTCCGCGCGGAAGCCGCGCGCTACCACGAGGGGGTGGAGCTCTCTTCCGCCGCGCCGCTGGCGCGCGTGCTGGAGGCGGCCGACCCCGACGTGGTGGTGAACGCGGCGGGCGCCATCAAGCAGAAGGACCTGAAGGCCGCGACCGACGAGACGTTCTACCTGAACGCGACGCTCCCGCACCTGGTGCCGCTGCTGGCGCCGCGCCCGGTGCGGGTGATCCACTTCTCCACCGACTGCGTCTTCCAGGGCGACCGCGGCGGCTACACCGAGGCCGACGCGCCGGACGCGGAGGACCTCTACGGCCGCTCCAAGGCGTGCGGCGAGATCGGCTACGGGCGGCACCTGACGCTGCGCACCTCGATCATCGGCTTCGAGACGGCGGGGCACCTGGGGCTGGTGTCGTGGCTGCTGCGGCAGCCCGGGGGCTCGGTGCTGCCGGGGTACGGCCGCGCCATCTACAGCGGCCTGCCCACGGTCACGCTGAGCCGCACGGTGCTGGGGCTGATCCGCGAGCACCCGGAGCTTTCCGGCTTGTACCACGTCGCTTCCGAGCCGATCGACAAGCTCACCCTGCTGGGCCGGCTGAGCGAGGCGCTGGGGCTCTCGCACCGCTTCACCCCGAGCGAGGCGGTGAAGATCGACCGCTCGCTGAACGACGACCGCTTCCGCGCGGCGACCGGCACCGCCCGTCCGGGGTGGGACGCGCTGGTCGCCGACATGGCGCGGGACTTCGCGTCGCTTCCCTACGGCGAAGCGTACGCCCAACTCCGAACGGCCCCCGCGGCCGCGAACGCTTGAGCATGAGCAGAACACTCGAAGGCGCCGAGGTGCTGATCCTGGGGGGCACGGGGTCGCTGGGGCAGCGCCTCTTCCACCGCATCCTCTCCAACGAGCTGGGGCGGCCCGCCTCGCTCACCATCTTCTCGCGCGACGAGGCCAAGCAGCACTACATGCGCCTCGACTTCATGCACCTGGCGGCGGCCACCGACGAGGTGATCTACCGCGAGAGCGTGAAGCGGGTGCGCTTCGCCATCGGCGACGTGCGCAACTACAGCGAGGTGAAGCGCTCGGTGGACCGCGCCGACGTGATCTTCCACGCCGCCGCGCTCAAGCAGGTGCCCACCTGCGAGTACTTCGGCACCGCCGCCGTGGACACCAACATCAACGGCGCGATCAACCTCTGCCGCGCGCTGCGCGAGGGGAGCCACCAGGAGAAGTCGGTGGTGGGGATCAGCACCGACAAGGCGTGCAAGCCGGTGAACCTGATGGGGATGACCAAGGCGATCCAGGAGCGCATCCTGATCCAGGCCAACCTGGACAGCCCCTGGGCGCGGCTGGTGAACGTGCGCTACGGCAACGTGATGGCCTCGCGCGGCTCCGCCATCCCGCTCTTCATCGAGCTGGTGCGCCGGGGCAGGCCCATCCCTATCACCGACCGGCGGATGACCCGCTTCCTGATGACGCTGGACCAGTCGGTGGACCTGGTGTTCAGCGCCTACGCGCACGCCAACCCGGGCGAGACCTTCCTCCCCATGGTCCCCTCGGCGCACATGACCGACGTGGCCCGTGCCGTCGCCGAGGACGCCGACTACCCGCTGGAGCTGTCGGGCATCCGCCCCGGCGAGAAGATCCACGAGATCCTGGTGAGCGAGGAAGAGGTGGCGCACACCATCGTGCGCGGCGAGCGGCTGGTGATCCTCCCCATCCTCCCCGAGCTGCGCGCCGACGCGGTGGGCACGCGCGAGCTGCCGTTCCTCGGCGAGTACACCTCGGGCGAGGGGGCGCTGGACTACGAGGGCGTGGTGGAGCTGCTGCGCAACCACCGGCTCACCGTCACGACGGCGCCGTCGGCCGAGCGGGAAATCCTCCATTGAGCGGCGGGGCGGACGGGGCGATGCGGGTGCTGACGGTGGTGGGCACGCGCCCCGAGATCATCCGGCTGTCGCGCACCATCCCGCGGCTGGACGGCGCCTGCGAGCACACGCTGGTGCACACCGGGCAGAACTTCTCCGACCGGCTGAGCCGCGTCTTCTTCGAGGAGCTGCGGGTGCGCGAGCCCGACGTGTTCATGGGCGTGGACACCTCCACCTTCGGCCGGCAGCTGGCCACGCTCTTCGAGGGGTTCGAGCGGGTGCTGGACGAGCGCCGCCCGCACGCGGTGCTGATCCTGGGTGACACCAACTCGGCGCTGGTGGCGTACAACTGCAAGCGCCGCGGGATCCCGGTCTACCACATGGAGGCGGGGAACCGCTGCTACGACGACCGCGTCCCCGAAGAGGTGAACCGGCGCGTGATCGACCACTGCAGCGCGGTGCTGATGCCCTACACCGAGCGCAGCGCCGAGAACCTGGTGCGCGAGGGCATCGAGCGGCACCGCATCTTCGTGACCGGCAACCCGATCTTCGAGGTGCTTTCCGACTACGCGGCCGAGATCGAGGCCAGCGACGCGCTGGAGCGCCACGGCCTCGCGCCGCAGGGGTACCTGCTGGCCACCCTGCACCGCGCCGAGAACGTGGACGACCCCGCCGTGCTGGGCCGCCTCTGCGACGCGCTGCGCGAGGTGGCCGAGCTGTACGCGATGCCGCTGGTGCTGAGCGTGCACCCGCGGGTGGAGGAGCGCCTCACCGGCGCGGCGTTCGCGGGGTCACGGGTGGTGCCGGTGCCGGCGATGCGCTTCTTCGAGTTCGTGAAGCTGCAGAAGAGCGCCGCGCTGGTGCTCACCGACAGCGGCACCGTGCAGGAGGAGTCGGCGATCTTCCGCGTCCCCGTGCTGACGCTGCGCGACACCACCGAGCGGCCGGAGACGATGGAGTCGGGGAGCAACGTGGTGGCCTCCACCCGGCCGGCCCGCATCGTGGCCGCCGCGCGCTTCCTGCGCGAGCAGGGGCCGCGCGGCCGCTGGGAGCCGCCGCGCGAGTACCTGGCCGAGAACGTGAGCGAGCGGGTGGTGCGCATCCTCCTGAGCAACCCCGAGTGGGCCTCGGCGGGGCACGCCGGCGCGGTGCGGGCGTGATCGCTCCCGGGCTCGCCCCGCCCCCGGCCGCGCCGGCGCTGCAGGCGCCGGTCTACAGGTCGCCGGGCGAGCGGGTGCTCACGGTGCGGGTGGCGGTGCTGGTGCTGGCCTGGATGCTCACGCTGCTGCAGCTGACGGGCGGCAACTGGGGCGAGGTGGCGGCGATGGCCTCGTTCGCCATCGCGGGGGTGCTGGCCTTCCTGGCCGACCGCCGCTACCTGGGGGCGCTGCTGGTGCTGTGCATCCCCGCGCTGGGGCTGGCCGACACCACCCTCACGCCCGACGGGAGCCAGGGCTTCTCGCTGGTCTTTCCCGACGCGGTCACCTTCGTGGTGCTGGGCGGGGTGCAGGTCACCTCGGCGCTGGTCACGCTGGTCGCCGGGTTCTCGCGGGTGCTGCTGGAGGCGCTGCGGCGCCCGTCCACCTTCCGGGGGGTGTGCCCGCCGCTGGTGGTGCTGGCGTACGCCGTGGCGGTCATCCCCGCCCTCCTGAGCGGGCTGGAGGGCCAGGCCGCCGGGCTGAACCGGTGGTCGGTGGGGGTCCGCGCGATGCTGGCCCTGGGCGGGTTCTTCTGGGGCGTGGTGCTGGTGCGCAGCTCGCGCGCCGAGCCCGAGGTGCACGCCCAGCAGCTCCTGCGCGTGGTGCTGGCGGGCTCGGGGCTGGCGGTGGTGGGGCTGCTGCGCGGCACCTACCTGTTCGTGCTGGTGGGGCTGGCCGGGGGCGCCCTCGTCTACTTCGTGTCGCGCCGCCGCGGGCTGGCCGCGGCGCTCACCGGCACGCTGGCCGTGGCGAGCGTGGTGGTGCTGACCCTCACCACCGCCGCCGAGATCGCCTTCGCCCTCCTCTGCGTGGCGCTGACCGGGCCGGGGATGCGCCGGGCGCGCCGCTTCCTGGTGCGCGCCGCCGTGCTCGGCGCCGGCGTGACCAGCCTGGGGCTGCTCTGGGCGGTGGAGAAGTACTCCCGCAACGCGGTCTTCGTCGCCACCACGCGCGACCAGGGGCTGATGGGGTACGCGTACTTCAAGCTGATGGGCGACCGCGGGCCGATCTGGGTGTCGGCGCTCTCGCAGGTGCTGTCGGGGCCGTACGTGATCGTCCCGGCCGGCCGCCCGCTGCGCCCGGCCGGGATCTTCACCAACGTGTTCTACACCTGGGAGTACGGCGCCCACAACGCGGTGCTGGAGCTGGTGCGCAACACGGGCGTGGTGGCGGGCGCCGCCGGGGTGGGGGTGATGGTGCTGGCGATCTGGTCGGCCGCGCGCCTGCTGGTGGATACGCACAGCCGCGCGATGCGGGCGCTGGGCGCGGGGTTCCTGGGCGTGGCCATCATGGGCGTGACCACCGGCAACTTCCCCGTGCTCGACGTGGGGTTCTTCATGTGGGCGATGGGCGGCTGGCTGGCCGCGTTGCGGCTGGCCGAGCTCGACGCGGCGGCGGAGCTCGAGCGCGACGCGGGCGCAGACGCGGCGCCGCCGCTCGCGCCGCTCCCGGGACGCCTCCTGGCGCGGGCGTGACGGGCCCCCACGCCGGGCACGCCCCGCCCGCCGGCCGGGTGCTGGTGACGGGCGCCTCGGGCTTCGTGGGCGCGTGGCTGTGCGCGCACTGGGCGCGCGCGGGCGTGGCGGTGCGCGGGCTGGTGCGCGACCCCGGCGCCGCGCTCCCGGCCGGCGTGGAGCCGGCGCCGGTGCGCGGGCTGGACGACGCGGACGGGCTCCGGCGCGCGGTGGCGGGGGTGGACGCGGTGGTGCACCTGGCCGCGCGGGTCCACGTGATGCGCGACGACGCGGCCGACCCGCTGGGCGAGTTCCGCCGCGTGAACGTGGAGGGCACCCGCGCGCTGCTGGCCGCCGCGCGCGAGGCCGGGGCGGGCC
>DASQLJ010000631.1:0-25728 GCA_035630095.1 Longimicrobium sp. | reverse complement strand
TGGGCGAGGGCGACACCGCCAACGTGGGCACCGTGATCGCCGTGATCGGCGAGGCCGACGAAGACGTGTCGGCGCTGGTGGGCGGGGCCGAGGCCACCGACTCGCAGGCCAAGAGCGCCCCGTCGCCCGGCGCAGGAGAAGGCGGAGCAGGCCGCCGGCTCCAGCGACGTGGGCCAGGGCACCGCGGCCGTCGCCGCCGCCGGCCCCACCGAGCACGACCAGGCCGAGCGCGGCACCCCGGTCGAGGACACCCCCGCCGCCGCGGCACCCACGCCGACGCCCGACGCGGGGACGCAGGCGCCCACCGGCGGCGACCGCTCGGTGGCGCCGACGCAGGGCGGCGGCGCGGGGGCGGAGGCCACCTCCGCCAACGGGCGGGTGAAGGCGTCGCCGCTGGCGCGCAAGATCGCCAGCGAGGCGGGGATGCAGCTCGGCGGCGTGCAGGGGAGCGGCCCCGGCGGCCGCATCGTCAAGCGCGACGTGGAAGCCGCGATGCAGGGCGGCGGCGCGCAGGCGCAGGCGCCCGCGCAGCCCGCGGCGCAGGCCCCGGCCGCTCGCGCGGCGGCGGAGGCGGCACCGGCGGCGCCTGCTCCGGCTCCGGCGGCAGCTCCGGCTCCGGCGGCGGGCGGCTACCACGACCAGGCGCTTTCGCCGATGCGGAAGACGATCGCCAAGCGCCTCACGCAGTCGATCGGCCCAGTCCCGCACTTCTTCCTCACGGTGGAGGTGGACATGGGCGAGGCGATGAAGCTGCGCGGGCGGATCAACGAGCGCTTCGCCGACAAGGGGGTGAAGGTCAGCCCCAACGACCTCATCATCAAGGCCGTGGGCGCCGCGCTGCGCAAGCACCCCTGGGTGAACGCCGCGTGGACCGGCGACGCCATCCGCTTCCACGACTACGTGCACATCGGCGTGGCGGTGGCGGTGGACGAGGGGCTGATCACCCCGGTCATCCGGGACGCCGACCGCAAGGGCGTGGGCGAGATCGCCACCGAGGTGCGCGAGCTGGCCGGGCGCGCGCGGGAGAAGAAGCTGAAGCCCGACGAGTACACGGGCTCCACCTTCTCCATCAGCAACCTGGGGATGTTCGGGATCGAGGAGTTCACCGCGGTGATCAACCCGCCCGAGGCGGCGATCCTGGCTGTGGGCGCCATCGGCCCCAAGGTGGTGGTGGACGCGGCCGGCGACATGGCCGTGCGCCAGCGCATGCGCATGACGCTCTCCTGCGACCACCGCGTGATCGACGGCGCCACCGGGGCGCAGTTCCTGGAGACGCTGAAGAGCTACCTCGAGGAGCCGATGCTGATGGTGGCCTGACAGCCTCCGTCAGGTCGACACGAAGGCCCCGGCCGGGATCACCGGCCGGGGCCTTCGTGCGTCCGCCATCGAGCCGGGACTCGTGCGGCCGGCGGCGGAACCGCTCTTGCGAATCCCGCGGACGGATCTGTCCGTATCCACCGCGGGTACGTTCGACGGATGACGAGCCGCGCACGATGCGGCGGCCGTAGCTTTCGCGGGTGAAACGACATGCGCCTTGCTCACGCTTTCCTGATCCCCCTCGCCCTCGCCGCCGTGGTGCCGGTGGAGGAGGCGGCGGCGCAGTACCGGCAGGCCTCCGAACCGGCGGTCCGTCCGCTGCGCGTGCGCTCGCGGGCGCTGGCGCAGGGCGGCTACGCGGTGGTGGTCAACCTCGACGAGAACCGGCTGTACTTCGCCAAGGGGCGCACCGTGCTGTGGTCGGCGCCGGTGGGCACCGGCACCGGGCTGCGGCTGGAGACCGACCGCAACGCGTGGGAGTTCAACACCCCCAACGGCGCCTTCCACGTGACCCACAAGGCGCGCGAGCCCGACTGGATCGCGCCCGACTGGTACTTCCTGGAGAAGAACCTGCGCGTGCCCGGCCCCAACGACCCGCGGCGCCGATTCCCGCGCGGGCTGGGCGCGGCGGCGGTGTACATCGGCCACGGGCTGGCCATCCACGGCACCGACAAGCCCGAGCTGCTGGGGCGCCGCGTGAGCCACGGCTGCATCCGCCTGAGCGACGCGAACGCGCTGCGCCTCTTCCACGACGTGCAGGTGGGCACCGAGGTGGTGGTGGTGGGCGGCGAGCGCGAGGTGAAGCAGCCGCCCCCGCCGCCCACGGTGCGCCGCACCCGCCCCGAGGGGACGCCGCCGCCGCGCGACCCATTCGTGGTGGAGCTGGAGGGCCAGTCCACCGAGGAGCTGCTGGGGCGGCTGGACGACGAGCTGGTGGCCGACGCCTTCGCCGAGGGCGACGCGAAGTGGCCGAGCGTGGCCAGCGTCCTCATCTTCCGCGGGGTGAAGGAGGATGACGACGACGCGCTGGCCGGGGTGATGTCGCGCCTCTCCGGGCTGGGCGACGGGCGGCTGCGCGACGAGTACGCGGCGTTCGTGGCGGATGCGTACACGCAGGGCCCGCTGCGCGCGCTGGAGGTGATGGGCCGCCTGGAGCGCGCGACGCGTGTCGAGGTCGCCGCCGCGGTGGTGTCCGCGTCCGTCGGCCTCTACCCGGGCCGGCTGACGGACGTGGCGACGCCGTGGCCCACCAAGCGCGCGCCGCGCGAGGTGCTGGAGGGCCGCTACGCCCCGCGCGCGTGGGACGCGCTGCACAGCGCCGAGCAGGCGCTCCGCACCCGGCGCGGCCTCGCGGTGCGGCCGGCGCGGTAGCGTCCGCGGGAGTGCGGATGGTCTGACGACGGCGAGGCGCGGGCCGGGAGCGATTCCCGGCCCGCGCCGCGTCTGCCGGATTCCGCTACGCCCGCGCGTTCTGGACGCCGGGCTCGCCGAGGGCGCGGGTGCGGATGGCGGGCTGGCCGCGCTCGCCCTCGCGGGGAAACGAGACCTCGTAGAGGTAGCCGGGGGGCGTGAGCCCCTCCACCTCGGCGGCGGTGATGCCGAGCTCGCCGGCGCCGCCGACGACGCGCACCTCGCGGCCGGCCTCCTGCTCGCGCGCGGCGAAGAGCTGCGCCATGTACAGCGCGCCGGGCGAGCCCTGCCGCAGCAGCGTGGGCGACGTCTCTTCGATGAACGCCGAGAGCGGGTCCATCACGCCGTCGGCGCCGGTGGGCTGGCCGTTCCGCGTGCGCACCAGCATCGCCCGCCCCTCGCCCTCTTCCAGGAACTCGATCAACCCGTACGCCATCGAACCTCGAACCGCCGTGGGTGGATGTAGACGAACCGAAACGCACTCGCGCACTCGCGCACCTGTTTTCCCTGCATCGCCCGCATGCGAATCTTGTGCGCGCAGGGTACCTGCACGACCTTGTACGCTCCGAAATCCCGGAACGTCCAACCCGAGTCCCCACGACGGAAGCCTTCGCATGAGATCGATCATCCACGGCGGCATGGCCCTGGCGGCCGTGATGCTGCTGGCCCCGCGGGCTCACGCCCAGGCGACGGGCGAGACCACCGCGTTCGTGGTCACGCTGGGCAGCGACACGCTGGCGGTGGAGAAGTTCACCCGCACCGGCGACCGCATCACCGGCGAGATGGTGTCGCGCTCGCCGCGCACGGTGACCCGCAGGTACACGGCGACGCTGAACCCCGACGGCAGCGTGCAGCGGCTGGAGATGACCTCGCAGCAGCCGGGGACGCAGCTCCCTCCGGCGGTGTCCACCACGCAGTTCACGGCCGACAGCGTGTTCACCCGCGTGCAGCGCGGCGACAGCGTGTACAACTTCCGCGTGGCGGCGGCGCACCCGTTTCCGCTGGTGAGCTACTCGCACGCCTTCTACGAGCAGGCCATGCTGCACACGCGCGGCCTCCGCGCCGACAGCCTGCGGCTGATGCTGGTGCCGATCGGCTCGAACCAGGCGTTCGCGATGACGGTGCGCGCCGTGGGTGCCGACTCGATGCGGCTGGCGAACCTGGCCGGCGTGCAGCACGTGGCCACCGACGCCCGCGGCCGGCTCCTCGGGCTGAACGGGATGGAGAGCACGCAGAAGTTCATGGTCGCGCGCCTCCCCGACATCGACGTGGACGCGTTCGCGGCCGAGTTCGCGCGCCGCGACGCCGCGCGCCAGGGGATGGGCGCCCTCTCGCCGCGCGACTCTGCCGTGGTGGACCTGGGCGGCGCGCACGTGTCGGTGGACTACGGCCGGCCGTTCAAGCGCGGCCGCGCCATCTACGGCAACGTGGTGCCCTGGGGCGAGGTGTGGCGCACCGGCGCCAACGCCGCCACCGGCTTCAGCACCACGCGCGACCTGCAGATCGGCGGCACCGTCGTCCCCGCGGGCAGGTACACGCTGTGGACGCTGCCCACGCAGCAGGGGTGGAAGCTGATCGTCAACAGGCAGACCGGCCAGTGGGGCACGGAGTACGAAGCCGCGCAGGACCTGGCCCGCATCGACATGCGCACGCGCAGGCTGGACGCGCCGGTGGAGGCGTTCACCATCAAGCTCGACCGCGAAGGCCAGGGCGGCGTCCTGCGCCTTCAGTGGGACGATCTAGAGGCCTTCGTCCCCGTCACGGTGAGATAGACGGACGACGATCGGCGTCTCGGCCGGCCCGAGAGATTCGATCGGTTGATGAAGATGGGGCGCCTCTCGCACGAGAGGCGCCCCTTCATCCGTTGAAGTCCGCGAAGGCGGACTGCGTGCCGTTGTAGCCGCGAGTTTACTCGCATATTTACGCGACTCCGCCCGCCCCGCCACACCCGCGCCACGCCCCGCTACACCCGCGCTACCGCCCCTCTCCGAGACACCACCAAAGGCTACCACCGAGACGCCACAAAGCCTACCGCGCCGCGGCCGCGACCTCGCCCTCCCGCTCGCGGGGCGGCCGCACCTCCGGGCGGGGGTCGATGCCGAAGCTGAGGAAGAAAGTGCCCAGCACCATGGCGGCGCTGGTCCAGAAGGGGAAGCCCACCCCCATCTCCTGGAACGTCCACCCCGCCAGCAGCGGGAACAGCACGCGCGCCGCGCCCCCGAAGCTCTGCTGCACGCCCATCATCACCCCACGCTCGCGCGGCGCGATCACCTGCGACAGCAGCCCGGTGACGCACGGGAAGGTGAAGGCGGTGCCCAGCGGCATCAGGGAGAACACCAGCGCCAGCGCCACGAAGCGCGGCTCCAGGTGCGCCCCGAACGGCAGATCCATCGTCCACCCGCCCTGGACCTTGCCGGTGAAGGGGAGGAGCCCCAGCCCCAGCGCCAGCAGCGCCTGCCCGATCCGCGCCAGCCGCGCCTCGCCGAAGCGGTCGACCGCCCACCCCAGCAGCAGCGCGCGCACCAGCACCGAGAGCGCGCCGTTCCAGGTGAAGAACCAGAAGATGGTGCGCTCCGTCACCCCGAACTCGGCGTGCAGGAACAGCGCGATCACGGCAGTGAAGGCAGAGAAGGCACCCATCGCCACCGCGTAGATCCAGATCAGCCGCGGGGCGGGCTCGCGCGGGTGGGTCAGCACGTTCAGCGACGCCTGGGTGGGGCGCACCGGGGCCGCCGCGCCCGCCACCGCCGGCTCGGGGACGTGCGACTCGTGCACGTACAGCCACACGAACACGATGTTCACCGCGCAGAGCACCGCGGCCAGCACCCCCGGCGCCCGCTCGTTCCACAGGCTCACCCCCAGCGACCCCAGCGCCGGCCCGATGCTCACCCCCAGGTTGGTCGCCGCCGAGAGCCAACCCAGCGCGCGGGCCCGGTCGCGCGGCTCGGTGCTGTCGGCCACGTACGCCTGGATCACGCCCACGGTGCCGCCCCCCGCGCCCTGCACCAGGCGCGAGAGGAAGAGCAGCACCAGGTAGAAGGTGGGATCGGCCCCCTCGGCGGGGACGCTGGCCCACGCGAAGATCAGGTACGCGACGACGGAGGCGGTGAGCGCGGTGAGCAGCACCGGGCGGCGGCCGTAGCGGTCGCTCATCCGGCCCCACAGCGGCGCGCTGAGGAGCTGCGCCAGCGAGAACGCGCTCACCAGCGCGCCCACCATGAAGCCGCCGGCGCCCAGCCGCGTCGCCACGAACGGGAGCTGAGGGACCACCATCAGGAGGCCCATCATGTCCACGAACGCCGCGAACATCAGCGCGGTGAGGTTGCCCCTGCCTACGCGCCGGGCTTGGGCTTCGGTGGAGTCCGCTGGCACCTAACGTCCGGGTAGAAGGGGGATACAAAGCTTGTGCGGAACGTACCGGGCCGCCGCGGGGCAGTCAATCAGCCGCCGCGGGCTTTCGCACGACGGGCGGGCATCGGCACCAGGTGCGCCAGTGCGTGAGCGCGCCAGTGCGTTTCGACCCTCTCTCGTCCGCGGCGGACGTGCGCCGGGTCGACGATGCGTCGGTCGTCCGTTTCCGCCGTCACCGCGGTCCGGTGGTGGGGATGCGTTGCTCGCGGAGGATCGGGTAGTGCGTGCCGGGGGCGCCCAGCCAGCGGTCGAGCAGCCCCCACGCGGCGAATCCGTCGTCGGAGCGCGGCTCCAGCAGGGCGAAGGCGAGGCGGCCCAGCGGCTGGTCGGCGGGGACGCGCAGCCAGGTCCCGGCGAGCTTCGCGGTGCTCGGCTCCCAGCGCCCTTGCACGCGCCGCTCGCGGTGGCCCTCCAGTTCGCCGCGCGCCGTGGAGGCCGAGTCGATGCGGAAGACTTCGAGCACGGGGGACGTCCGCTCGGCACGGTCGACGCGGATGCCGTGGGCGCGCAGCCGGTCGGCCACGTCGCCCATGCTGTCGGGCACCAGCCAGGCGTTGGGAACGCGCTCGGTGGCCGCCGCCTCGTAGTCGACGAACATCGCCATCCGCTCGGGGCGCACCACGTCGCGGCGGCGGAAGATCACCTCGCCGCTGTAGGGGTTCCGCTCCTCGCTCACCGCGCCCATCAGCACCGTGGCGGGGGCGCCGCGCCGCAGGCGCGCGGTGGTGGCCAGCTCGGCGCCGCGCAGGTCGCGCCGGTCCGCCTCGCGCGTGATGCCGCGGATGCGCGTGGCGTTGCGCGCCGCCCAGTCCACCACCTCCTCCACGAAGCGCCGCTGCACGTCGATGCGCTCGCGGAAGGTGAGGTACGAGTACGTCTCGCTGAGGATGCCGAAGCGGTTGCGCAGCCCCCAGTAGTGGTTGCTGAAGCGCGGCCGCCAATCGAAGGTGTACCAGCCGCGCTCGGCGCCGGGGGCCGCCGCCCACGGGCTCTCCGGCGCGGGGACGTTGCCGTAGTCGAAGAACTCGTAGCCGTACCGCGCCTTCGCCGCGCGCGCGACCGCGGGCAGCCACTCGCCGCGCGTCACGCGGGCGACGGCGCTGTCGGTGTTGGGGTGCAGCGGCGCGGCGTAGGTGAGGTGGTACGCGTGGAAGGTACCGTTGGTGGTGTGCAGGTCCAGCAGCACGTGCGGGTCGTAGGCGTTCATCAGCGCGGCCTGGGCGCGCGCCTCGGGCGTTTCCAGCTTGGTGAAGTCGCGGTTGATGTTGAGCCCCTGCGCGTTCGGCCGCGTGCCCATCCCCGCCAGCGGCCCGTGCTGCTGCGGCCGGTTGTTCAGCGCCACGCGCTCGTTCCCGTCGGCGTTGAAGATCGGGGCGACCAGGATGACCAGCGAATCCAGCCACGCCGCGTGCCCGCCGCGCGAGACGTCGCGGAGGATCTGCAGCAGCCCTTCCTTCCCCTCCACCTCGCCCGCGTGGATGTTGCCCTGCAGGTAGACGACCGTCTTGCCGCTCGCCCGCACCGCCGCCGGGGTGGGGTCGCGCAGCGTGGAGACGATCGCCAGCGGCAGCGGCCGCCCCTCGAACGTGTAGCCGAAGCTCGTCAGGTGGATGCGGGGCGACGCGGCGGCCACGGTGTCGAGGAACGCCGTGACGTCGGCGTAGCGGCTGGTCTCGCGGTAGTCGGTGCGCTCGGGCCGGGTCAGCGGCCGCACCTGCGCCGCGGCGGCGGTGGATACGAAGGCCAGCAGGGCTGCGGCGAGCAGCGGCGTGCGTCGGCTCATCGGTCGGTGTCGGGGCGGGACGGGGGTGATGGGACCAGTCCGACAAACGTACCACCGCCCGCGCGTCGCGCAAAACGCCGAACGAGCCCGGGCATGGTGCCGCGGGCTCGCCGGATGTCGATCGACGTGATTCCGCCGGAGATCAGCGCGGGGCGGGGCCGCGCAGGGTGCATTCGCGCAGCGCGGGGACGTGCTGCAGCGCGGCGACGTTGCGGTTGTGGCGGAACACGCGCTTCACGTCGGACGGCAGCTCGCGCTGCAGGTAGCCGTCGTACAGGGTGACGGTGCGCTCCTCGGCGGCCAGGGCGGCGGCGCACGCCTGCGGCAGCGTGCGGCGCGCGGGGAGCGCGGCGGCGGCCCAGCGGCTGCCGGGCACCGGGCGCTCCCGGTCGCGGTAGAGCCAGCCGATCAGCTCGGCGTGCGCGCGCTCCGTCTCGGCCCAGCCGGCGAACGGCTGCACGGCGCCCACGTCCTGCGCCAGCCTGTCGTAGTACGCGGCGGAGCGGTATTCCTCCTGGATCATGGCGTCCATCGCGTCCGTCAGCGGGTCCGCCGCCGGCATCCGTCCCGCGCCGAGTGCCCCCGCGGCCAGCAGCAGCGCCGCCATCCCGCGCTTCCGTCCCGTCATCGTCCCGTCTCCGTTGTGGTGGTCCCGCCGTTGGCCCACGCCGCTCTACGGACGGCATCCCCATTTAGATGCAGACACGAGGCGCCACCTCCATGGTGGCGCGAAATTCCTGCTGCGTGTGTCGGGGAGATGCCGCCGGATCCGTCCGCCGCGTGCCGACGGTCGTGTGCGACCTTCGCCCGGCGAGTCGCCAGCGTTCGGGGGGGGGGAACCCAGTTGGCGGTGTTATACGATGCGAGGTCCGCTCAAGATCCCTGCTGACGTGCGCGGCCGCGGCATTGGGCCCTCTCCGGCCGGCTCAGGCCGTCCACCTCTCCCGTTCCGGGGGAGGTTGTGAAGCGGGCACCCGGCAACACCTCGACTGTCAGCGAGTGCAGAGCCCGCAGGAAGCGACGTGCCGAGGACACCACCCTCTCCCGGAACGGGAGAGGGTACGCGCCCTCAGGCGCGGGGAGAGGGCCCGCGGCGCCCCCGAAGCGCACCGTCATCCCGGAACGTGCTGCGACAAGAGTTGAGTCGTGTAGACTGGCTGGACGACCCCCGCCGGAAGCACAGCCCCGCCCCAAAACGCGAGATCCGGCGTGGAGGCTGGCTCCACGCCGGATCTTTAGGGGCGCCGCAGTGTCCGAAGCGGCGCATTCAGTCCACGTCGCGGCGGGTCAGCCGGTGATGAGCACCACGGCGGCGAGCATCGCGCCCGTCAGGCAGAGCACCACGGCGCGGCCCACCCAGCGGAACTTGGTGCTGCAGATCCCGCTCACCGCGTAGAGCTGGATGGCCAGGTGGTCGAGCAGCTCCTGGCGCGAGCGCAGGTTCAGGTCGCGCACGAACGCCATCGGCGAGCCGTGCGCCAGGATGCTCTCCCAGAACACGTAGCCCCGGGCGAAGCCGCGCACCAGCCGGGGCCGCATCGACCAGGCGGCGGCGAGCACGCTGCCGCCCAGCAGCAGGAAGGTGACCAGCGCCGCCACGCCCCGCAGCCGCCACGCCCCCAGCGGCACCGCGGCGAAGGTGCGGTGCAGGCCGCCGCCGTACAGCATGCTCAGCAGCGCGCCCGACAGCACGATCACCGAGCCGGCCTTGGTGTCGGAGAAGCGGACGTGCTCGTTCAGGTACTGGTTCACGTTCCACAGGTACTGCTCCATGAACTCGTCCTCCTCCACGCTCGCCGAGCGGAGGAGCGGCTTCATCAGCTCTTCGGAGAACTCGATGCTGTCGTCGTCGCGGACGGGTTCGCCGGCCGGCGGGACGAGGAGGGGGCTGGTTTCCATGCGAGGGGCCCTGCGGAGAACGTTGTAGGAGCTTCCGGCGCGGCGTGCGCGAATCGCCGCGGGCGCGTAATCTAGTGCATCCGATGCGTTTGCGGCACCATGGGGATGAAGATTTGAGAATCGAGCGCACGATCCCGCGCGTCCGGGCGGCGCTGGCCGCCGCCGCCGCGCTGCTGGCCGCCGGGTGCAACCTGGCCGAGGTGACCACCGAGCCCGGCGAAGACGTGGTGGTGGTCGAGGCCGTGCTGCGCACCGACCAGCCGCGCCCCGCCATCCTGCTGCACCGCGCGCTGCAGGGGCGCTTCGCCGGCCCCGTGACCGGCGCCAGCGTGAGCGTGACCGGCGACGACGGCGTGCGCCACGTGCTCGCCGAGGCCGTCGGCGAGTGCTACTCGGTCGCCTCCGCCTACGCCCAGTCCGACTCGATCCAGGTGGATGGCACCTGCTACGGCTCGCCGCTGGACGACGCGGGGTGGGTGCGCCCCGGCGGCACCTACGACCTGCTGGTGGAGATCGGCGACGGCCGGGTGATCCGCGGCCGCACGCAGGTGCCGGCCGACTTCGCGGTGCCGTCGCTCCCCGCGCCGCGGCAGGGGGTGCGCCTCTGCTCGCTGGCGCCCGGCACGCGCTTCGACCTGCTGTGGCGGCGCTCCGAGAACGCGGCCAGCTACGTCTCGGAGATCCGTATCCACGGGCTCAACGGGCGGCTGGGGAGCATCGGCGCGCCCGAGCCGCTGGAGCTGCGCGGCTTGGCCATCTCCGACGCCGACACCACCATCGCGCTCCCCACCGAGTTCGGCGTGTTCGAGCGCTTCGAGCACGGCGCCGACCTGCTCACCGCCATCCAGAACGGCTTTCCCGCGGGCGTGGCGATGGAGCTGGTGCTGGCCGCCGCCGACCGCAACTGGGTGAACAGCGTGCGCGGCGGCAACTTCAACCCCTCCGGGCTGATCCGCATCTCCACCGTGGTGGGCGACGGCGTGGGCGTGTTCGGCTCGCTGGTGGTGAAGCATGGGTCCATCCAGGTCGCCGCCAACACGCAGGTCCCCCGCTGCGGGGTGCGGTGATCCGACGGAGCTGATTCGTCGGAGTCCGGCGATCGGGGAAGTTGAGAGCGTTTCCGCGGCGCCGCGCCCTCTTCGGCCGGCTTGGAGGCCGTCCACCTCTCCCGTCCCGGGCCCATTCCGGGAATGGTTGTGGGATCGGGCACCCGGCCGCACCGAACCCTTCGTGTGGCGGAGAGATCGCAGGCCCCGCCGACCTTCCACCCTCTCCCGCGAAGCGGGGGAGGGCGAGCGCTCTCAGGCGCGGGGAGGGGGCCCGCCGCCGAAGCGCACCCTCCCCCCTCCCGCCGGCTCTCCCCTTGCCCCACCGGCGCCCCGTACCGATGATTGAAAGCCGTCCGGTGTGCCGATGATCGTGTCGGCGTGCCGCCAGTGAAACCGATCCGGCGGTTCTCCGTATCATAGGCTCGGCGCAGGAACGCGGCACACACAAGGAGCGGACCCATGTTCGAGACTGTTGGATTTCTGATCGCGGCGGGTGCGGCGACCGTCGCCACGGGTTACGGATACATCCAGGCACGCGTGTTCACCCGCAAGAAGCTGGCGTTCGTCGATTCGGCGCAGAGCGGCGTGGCGCCGGTGGTGGCGGGCGTGGGCGCGGTGGTGCTCGGCGGCGTGGCGGCCGCGCTGCTCCCCTTCGTGGGCGCGGGGACGGCCATCCTCTTCGGCATCGGCGTGGGCGCGGGCGTGGCCTCGGGCCAGTCCGACATCAAGCACCGCCGCCTGAATCCGTAAAGCGCGGGCTCGATCCGCACGCGCGGCGAAACGGCGCCTGCTCCCTTGGTGGAGCAGGCGCCGCTCGCGTTTCCATCATCCCCCTGCCGACGTGCAGTGCGGGACGGAGTCGAGCGCCACGACGGCGTCAGCGGTAGTCCCACTGCACCACGCGGAACGAGCGCAGCGTCAGGCGCTCGTCGCCCACGTAGAGCGCCGAGCGGAGCCAGTCCTCCTGGTCGGTCGAGAGCGCGCCGGGCTTGGCCGTGCCCTTCTTGCACTGGACGAAGGCGAACTCGTCGCCGCGCCAGGCGAACACGTCCCAGCAGCCGGCGTAGCGCGCGGGGCGGTTCATCGTGGCCACGCGGGCCAGGAGCTGGCGCGGCTCGGGCTCCTCGAGCACGCGGTTGCGCTGCTCCTGGCGCGGGACGTCGCGCCACTCGGTGAGGTACTTCCACACCTCGCCCTTGCCACTGTAGGTGTTCACCCACCGCCCCGTCCACCCGTCGCGCTCCAGCAGGCGCAGCACGGCCAGCTCGGCGAACAGGTGCTCGCCGTCCAGCTCCACCATCCCCGCGGCCTTCTTCCCGAAGTCGTCGGCGAACGGCTCGCCCGCCCACTTCGGGAAGCGCATCGCCACGCCCGGCACCTCGTTGACGGTGCGGCCGGTGGGGAGCGAGATCGGCGTTTTCAGCACGATGCTCAGGTCGTCGCGCTCCACGAACGGCGCGAGCGCGGAGAGCCAGGCGGGTGCCGCGGTCGGATCGGTCGTCATCGGGTTGATCGGAGCGGACGAAGAAGACATCGGAGAGCGAAAACGCCGGCGTTGCGGCGCGCGTGCATGAAACGACCCGGCGCCTGCACCCGATCACCGGGCAGGCGCCGTTTCACTGGACGACATCGATCGCCGTCATCAATCCGCCGTCTCAAAGCCGGACGCTCCACGGCCGATCCTACTTCCCGCGCTTCAGCCGGCGCGCGGCCGCCTTCTCGGCGCGGTCGATGCGCTCGCGCTTGCGGGCCTCGCCACGGCGCTCGCCGGGGTAGCGCACGTCCAGGTCCACGCCGCCCATGATCGCCACCCCGCCGATGCGCAGCACCGGCGCGTCGGGGCCGGCGGCCTGCGGGGTGTTGCCGGCGTGGCCGAAGCCGCCCATCAGCGCCAGCCCGTTCGTCTCCACCTGCACGCCCGGCGGCACGATCAGCTCGATGCCGCCCATCAGCGCGAAGCAGGTGACCTCGGTGACGCCCGGCCCGAAGCGCGCGTCGCGGAAGTCCAGCTCGGCGCCGCCCATCACCGCCACCACGTGCAGGTGGCGCGGCGGCGTCCAGGCGCCCTTCCGCTCCGCGCCGCCCATCACGGCCAGCACCACCTGCCGCTCCGGCACGTTCTCGGGCCGCGCCAGCGCCACCGACGCGCTCGGCGCCGACGACGTGGAGCCCGACGCGGACGCGGTCTCGGTGGGCAGGTCGGCCACCAGCGCGTTCAGCTCCACCAGCGACGTGGCGGCGATCGCCTGCGCCAGGCGCTGCTCCAGCATGTCGTCGGTGAGGTTCTCGACCGCGTAGTGCTGGCAGAGCTGGTCTATGATCCGCTCCCGCGTCTGCTCCAGCGGTACGGGCCTTGGGGTTGGGTCGCTCATGGGGGTGTTGAACGGATGCGGGCCCGCGAAGGTTTCGCCGCCCGGGCGCAACGTACCGTCACGCGAGTGCAGCGGCAATGAATCGGGTGGGGTGCGGGTCCGGTGCGGTGTCTCCTATTGGAGAGGACGCGGACGGTCGGAACGGCGGTTTGGGCGTGTTCGGCGCTGGGGCGCCGAACCGGGCTGCGCGCGCCGTAGGGCACGAAACCGCCGTGCCCAACGGCGCCGGGCCAGGGCCGCCACGATACTGCCGTGTCGGCCCCGTCCCGGCCCTCCGGGCGCGCATCCCTCACGCATCGCTCGCCACGCCGGCCCGGTCGGCATCCCAGTTTGTCCGCGGACGAGGCGCCGCGGCCGGCCGCCATCTGCCGGCACACCAGTGGGTTGCGCGGGGTACGGGAGGGTCGCCCTGGATGCCGATGTCTCTCCCGGAGACCTGCATCCGATGGCGAATGCAACCTTCCGCCGACGTCGCGTATCCTAAACAGTGAGCGGCCGTGGCGGGCCAGAACGGGAGTCGCGGCGATGCGGTACGGCAGGCAGGTGAGCGCCCTCGCGGCGCTGGGGCTGGTGGCGGTGACGGGGGCGCTGGCGCCCGCGGGCGAGCCACGGCGGGTCAGCGGCCACTACACGGTGCGGTGGGAGGAGCAGTCGTTCACCCCCTGCGGCGGCACCGAGAAGTGGTGGATGAGCGACCCCGGCCCGCTGATGTCGCGCTACCGCGAGCTGGTGAAGGAGGGCGACTACGGCACCGTCTACGCCACCGTGCAGGCGGAGGTCACCGGCCGCGGGATGTTCGGCCACCTGGGGATGTTCCCCCGCGCCATGGCCGTCCGCGAGGTGATCGACGCACGCGAGCCGGGCCCCAACGACTGCAGGGAACGCGAGGCCGAATAAGTGCCGGGGTGAGTTGGGTTCCGCCGTTGGGCGGGCGCTGGAGGGTCGTCTTCCCGGCGCGGGGCCCGCTCCCCCGGCACCTTCGGTCTAACCGGAATCTCATCGGCGCCGGGCCGAAGCCCGTCACGAACCGGCCCCGTCGCTCGTTCATCCCACGCGCACCACCATCCCACGCCCTCGGGCCCCGGCATCACCATGCGACCGCTCCGCTCGCTCCTGCTCCTCCCCCTGCTCGCCGCCGCGGCCGCGTGCGGCGGCAACGCCACCGCGCCCACCGACCACGAGCTGCTGGGCACCTGGAGCATCGAGCCCACGCCGGCCCTCCTCCCCGACGGCGGCATCAGCCAGATGACGGTGCAGTTCGGCCCCGACGGCGGCTACACGGTGGAGACGGCCACCTACGCGCCGGGCCACGGCGGCCACGTGCCGCTGAGCTACGGCAAGGCGGTGGGCAGCGTGACCAGCGCGGGCGGGGCGTTGCGCTTCCACCCCTCGGGCGCGCTCACGCTGGGGCGCAGCAGCACCGCCGCGCCGGGGCTGGACCCGGCGAGCTGGGGCTTCCGGCAGCCGGTGAGCTACCAGGTCGTCGGCAACCACCTGGTGCTGCACCTTCCCGCGCCCTCGCTGGCGCCCGTGGTGCTCACGCGCAGGGAGTAGCACGACGCCCGGCCCGCGCCGATGCGGACAGCGCCCGAAGGCGGCCTCGCGGCACGCCTTCGGGCGCTCTATCTTTCGCCCCCGCAACGCCGTGCAGTCGCGACGCGCGCCCCGGGGTCGGTCCATGGAGACGCGAGGCCGGGTGTCGCGGTCGATCCGAAGTCTACCCCGACCGTTCTGGATATACCGATGGAGATCAGCGAGCAGGATCGCGCGCGCAAGCGCAGGAGCGTGGTGCTGATGCTGGTGCTGGCCGCCGCCACCATCCTGGTGGGGGTCACGCCCACCTTCTGCACCTACGTGCAGCAGCCGCAGGACTACTGGAAGACCTACGCCGAGGCCCCGCGCACCGGCCGCGACGTCCTCCCGCCGCAGGTGCCCCCCTCGGCCACCGAGATCCACGCCCGCCGCGATGACCGCAGCGGCCGCCGCTGGGTGCGCTTCACCTTCGCCCCGGCCGACAAGGGCCGCGTGACCGCGGGGCTGCGCCGCCTCACCCTGAACCAGGCGCGCGCCGTCACCGTGGACGGCCCCACCTTCTCCCCGTGGTGGACGGTCAACCAGCGCACCATGATCGGCCGCGCGGGCCAGCGGGTGGAGGCGTACGAGGTCCCCGGCTCCCCGCGCGCCTGGCTCTTCGTGGACCCCGCCAGCAACGCCGGCTTCTACTGGAGCGTGGCGGAGTAGGCGAGCCCGGCCGCCGCTCGATTCAGACAAGTCTCGACCACGGTAGACACATATCGTCCGCCGTGTTCACGCGTTCTGGCGCAGAGCATGCGGCTGCGTCATATTGGATCGTTTTGACCGCCGCGCCCCGCGGCGAACCCTCCGCTTCCGCGAGGCTGCCGATGCGTCGCAACGCGCTGTACGGCGGGGAAGATCCGCGCGAGCTCCCGGCGTACACCATCGCCGACGCCTCGCGCTACATCCACGTGCCGCCGGCCACGCTGCGCTCGTGGTTCCTGGGGCGAACGTACCGCAAGCGCGGCGGCATCGCCGAGTTCGGGCGGCTGCTGAGCCCGGCGGGAAGCTCCGGCCCCCAGCTCTCGTTCCTCAACCTCGTCGAAGCACACGTGCTCCGCGCGCTGCGCACGAAGCACGACGTCTCCGTCTCCGCCGTTCGCGAGGCGCTGGAGACCGCCGAGAAGCGGCTGGGGCTGGAGCGCCTGCTGCTGAGCGACCAGCTGCTCACGAGCGCGGGCGAGCTCTTCATCGAGCACTACGGCGAGCTGATCAGCCTGAGCCGATCGGGCCAGTTCGCCATGAAGAAGATGCTGGAGGTGTACCTCCGGCGGGTCGCCTGGGACGACAAGCACATCCCCCTGCGGCTGTTCCCCTTCCTTCGCGCGGCGGAGACCGCGGGGGACGCGCCGATCGTCATCGACCCCCGCAAGTCGTTCGGCCGTCCCACCGTGTACGGCTCGGGCGTGATGACGCGTGTTCTCACCGACCGCATCGACGCCGGGGAGACGGTGGACGAGCTCGCCCGCGATTACGACATCTCCCCGGAAAAGGTCGAAGCCGCGATCCTGTTCGAGAAGGCGGCGTGACGGGTGGAGTTCTTTGCCGACCGCAACCTGGGCAAGGAATTTCCGCTGCGGCTGCGTGCGGCGGGGCTGATCGTGCACATGCACGACGAGCACTTCGCGCAGGACGCCGACGACGAAGAGTGGGCGCCGTACGTCACCGGCCGAGGGTGGATCGGGCTCAGCCGCGACCGCCGGATCCGGAGCACCGTGGTGGAATACGACGCCGTGATGTTCGCGGGCGGGCGATTGCTGGTGATGACCGGCGGCGGGATGAAGACGGACCTCCTCGCCACGAACTTCCTCAACACCCTGCCGGCGGTCGAGCGCCTGGTCGCAAGTCAGCCGCCGCCCTTCATCGCCATGCTGTACCGCCCGTCGCCCCTGGAGAGCATCCTCAGAGGCAGCCCGGGCTCGGTGAAGGTCGTGTTGACCGTGGCCGAGTGGGAGCGAAAACGACGCAAACGCTTCCCCATCCCCGGCTTGCGCGAAAGCGGGGACTGAGCCGTCATCTGCCGAAAAGACGAAGCCCCTCCCCCGCGCCGCGGGGGAGGGGCTTCGCTCATTCAACCCTCGATCCAGGGGTCAGACGCCGTAGCGGCGGCGGGCTTCCTGGGTCTCGGCGGCGCACTGGTTGCGCACCTGGAGCTGATAGCGCAGGTCCAGCGGACGCTGGCGCGAAAGCTCGCGGCAGCGCAGGTCGTGGTCGCGCTTCCAGGCCTCGTAGCCCGTGCGGTTGTTGCTGTACGTGCCGGTGTTGGTGCGGTTGCCGTAGCGGTCGTACGTGCCGGTGCCCGTGCGGTTGCCGTAGCGGTCGTAGGTCACGCCGCCGTTGTAGCGCGGGTCGTAGCGCCGGTCGTAGCGGTGGTTGCCGCGTCCGCAGTTGGCCACGGTGTTGTGCGGGTTGCCGCGCCCGATGCACCACCCTGGCGGCACGCGGCGCTGCAGGCGGCGGTCGCTGCTGCCGCGGTAGGTGCGGCTCTCGCGGCGGTCGTCGTCGCGGACCCGGTCGCGGCGGCGGTCGTCGTCGTCGTGATCACGATCGCGGTCGCGCACCTGGCTGCTGTTGCCCTTGCCGTTCCCGTGGCCGTTGCCATTACCCTTCTGCGCCAGCACCGGCTGGGCCGAGAGCGCGGCGGCCACCACCAGGGCCAGGGGGAAAGTCAGCTTCTTCATCTGTTACTCCTCGATTGGCGATCTGCAACCATCGTCCTTGCCCGTTGACGAGCAAGCGCGGTGCCAAGTCACGATCTGGCAATCACCTGCGCGTTTCGCGGGGTTTCCCGCCGATTCCGGTGTCACGTCCCAGAATGTCTCGCCACCCCCGCGTCCCCGTGTGGTGACGCGCCGCCGTCCGGCGGGGGGACACTCCGCGGGCACCCTCCGTCCACGTATCCACGCCGCCGTTCTCCGCTCCCGCCGCAGTGTCGGACAGCGGCGAAACCGCACGTATACAGTGTTCCCGTTCCACTTGCCGGGGCCGGTGGACGGCGCCTACAATGGCGGCGTCCTCCAACGCAGAACCGCAGGACGGGGCCGCGCCTCCCGCGCGTGCCCCGCGCTCTCCACGCACCAGGAGCCCAACCCGATGAACCGTGCGCCGTATGCGCTGGTGCTCGTGGCGGCCGCGGCGTGCTCGCAGGGGCAGGCGCGCCCGGCCAACCGGCCGGCCGCGCAGGCCCAGACGGCCTCCGCCGCGACACGCCCGCACGCCAACCCCTTCCCCAGCACCTACCGCCCCTTCGCGTCCACGGCCACGCTGATCCGCGGCGGCACCGTGCTGACGGCGACGGGGCAGTCCATCCCCAACGGCCAGGTGCTGCTGGTGGACGGGAAGATCGCCGCCGTGGGCGCCACGGTGGAGGCGCCCGCCGGCGTCACCATCGTGGACGCGACGGGGCGCTGGGTGACGCCGGGGGTGATCGACACGCACTCGCACTTGGGCGTGTACGCGGCGCCGGGGGTGCAGGCGCACAGCGACGGGAACGAGGCGACCGCGCCCAACACGGCCGAGGTGTGGGCCGAGCACTCGGTGTGGCCGCACGACCCGGGCTTCGTGCGCGCGCTGGAGGGCGGCGTGACCACCGTGCAGATCCTTCCCGGGAGCGCCAACCTGTTCGGCGGGCGCAGCGTGGTTCTGAAGAACGTGCCCAGCCGCACCGTGCAGGGGATGAAGTTCCCCGGCGCGCCGTACGGGCTGAAGATGGCGTGCGGCGAGAACCCCAAGCGTGTCTACGGCCAGCGCGGCGGCCCGTCCACGCGGATGGGCGAGATGGCGGGCTTCAGGCAGAGCTGGATCCGCGCCACCGCCTACCGCGAGCGGTGGGAGCGCTGGGACCGCGACCACACGGGCACGGTGCCCGAGCGCGACCTGGAGCTGGAGACGCTGGTGGGGGTGCTGCGCGGGGAGATCCTGGTGCACAACCACTGCTACCGCGCCGACGAGATGGCGCAGATGATCGACATGAGCCGCGAGTTCGGCTACCGCATCCGCTCGTTCCACCACGGGGTGGAGGCGTACAAGGTGCGCGACCTGCTGGCCCGCGACAGCATCAGCGGCTCGCTCTGGGCCGACTGGTGGGGCTTCAAGATGGAGGCGCTCGACTTCACCCGCGCCAACCTGGCGCTGGTGCACGAGGCCGGCGCGCGCGCCATCGTGCACTCCGACGACCCCACCGGGATCCAGAAGCTGAACCAGGAGGCCGCCAAGGCGCTCGAGGCCGGCCGCGAGATCGGGATCGACGTCCCCGACGAAATCGCGATCCGCTGGCTCACCGCCAACCCGGCGTGGGCGCTGGGGCTGGACCGGCAGGTGGGCACGCTGGAGCCGGGGAAGAACGCCGACGTGGTGATCTGGTCGGGGAACCCGTTCAGCGTGTACACGCGCGCCGACCAGGTGTACATCGACGGCGCCCTGATGTTCGACCGCATGAACTCCAACCGCAGGCCCCGCACCGACTTCGAGGTGGGCCTCTTCCCCGCGGAGGCCGCCCGATGAACCGCTCACTCGCACTCTCGGCGGCGCTGCTGCTGGCCGCCGGCCCCGCCGCGGCGCAGACCATCGCCATCACCGGCGGCACCGTCTACCCCGTGAGCGGCCCCGCCATCCGCGGCGGCACCGTGCTGATCCAGGGCGGGCGCATCGTGGCGGTCGGCGCCGGGATCGCCGTCCCCGCCGGCGCCCAGCGTATCGACGCCACGGGGAAGTGGGTCACCCCGGGGCTGTTCGAATCGTCCACCAACCTGGGGCTGCTGGAGGTGAGCGCGGTCGGCGAGACCAACGACTACGAGATCCGCGACGTGGAGCCGGGCCGGGGCGACCAGGTGGCGGCCGCCTTCAACGTGTCCGACGGCATCAACCCGCGGTCGATGGTGATCCCCGTGAGCCGCATCGCCGGGATCACCACCGCGGTCAGCCGGCCCAGCGGCGGGCTGATCGCGGGGCAGGCGATCGCCATCGACCTGGCCGGGAACCGCCTGGAGGAGATGCTGATCGCCTCGCCCGTGGCGATGTTCGCCAGCCTCTCCGAGA
Organism: Longimicrobium sp.; assembly: GCA_035630095.1. Classification (GTDB taxonomy): domain Bacteria; phylum Gemmatimonadota; class Gemmatimonadetes; order Longimicrobiales; family Longimicrobiaceae; genus Longimicrobium. Next base: position 5,875 of record DASQLJ010000631.1, on the reverse strand, counting down.
GCTCGCGCGAGGCGGGCGGCGGCGCGCGCGGCGGGCAGACCATGCGCCTGCGCGAGGTGCTGGAGGACGCGCGCGTCTGGGCCCGCAACCCGCAGGCGTTCGAGCGCGGCGAGTCGCGCGAATACTCGGTGAGCCGGCTGGACCTGGCGGCGCTGCAGCCGGTGCTGGCCGGGCGGCTGCCGCTGGCGGTGGAGGCGCACCGCGCCAGCGACATCCAGACGACCCTGCGCATCGGCCGCGAGTACGGGCTGAAGCTGGTGATCGTGGGCGGCACCGAGGCGTGGATGGTGGCGGCCGACCTGGCGCAGGCGCGGGTGCCGGTGCTGGTGAAGGTGCTGAACAACCTTCCCAACAGCTTCGAGTCGCTCGGCGCCACCTACGAGAACGCGTCCCGGCTGCGGCGCGCGGGGGTGCAGGTGGCGATCACCACCGGCGAGACCTTTAAGGCGTACAACATCCGCCAGGAAGCCGGCAACGCGGTGGCCTACGGCCTTCCGTGGGACGAGGCGCTGCGCTCCATCACCCTGGCCCCCGCGCAGATCTTCGGCGTGGCCGACCGCTACGGGTCGCTGGAGGCGGGGAAGGTGGCCAACGTGGTGGTGTGGGACGGCGACCCGCTGGAGCTGCTCACCCGCGTGAGCCACGTGATCATCCGCGGCCGCGAGGTCCCGCTGGTCTCGCGCGAGACGCAGCTCCGCGACCGCTACCGCCGCATCGACGATACGCGCGCGTACCGGCCGTAACCGTCTCCAGACGGAGATGTCGAGCGCCCCCCGCGGCATGGCCGCGGGGGCGCTCTCGTCCATATCCAGGTCGACAGGCCGTCATCTACAGCATTCGGGCGGCGCAGCGTTTTTTGTTTTTTCAGTATTTGAGTTCACCCGGGCCGCGGCGCCTCCAGCGGCACACCGGCGCCCGTGGCGAAGCGCGCAATGCTGGCCTCGAGGAGCGCGGTGCTTTCCTCGATACCATGGCCGGTGGTGTCGATCACCTCCAGCCCCAGCGCGTCCGCCTGCCCACGGAGGTAGGCGGCCCAGGCGTAGGTGTCGAGCACGTCGAGCTCGGGCTGGAGGCGCTGCTCCAGCAGCCGGCGGCGGCGCTCGGCGTGGCCGCAGTCGACCAGCACAACCCGCACGGTGTCGACGCCGGCGTCGCGGGCCGCGTCCAGGATCAGCTTCGGCCGGGCCTGGCCGTCCACCACCGTCACCCCGGGCGCCGCCGCGGCGCGCTCCACCCATTCGCGCGCCCGGTGCGCCTGCCACGCGTCGGCCGAGCCGAAGCGGGCGATCATCTCTTCCACGCCGGGCACGCCCATGTCGTCGGTGTGCTGCGCGGAAAGGCCGGGGCGCGCCGCCTTCACCGCCGCCAGCAGCGTCGACTTCCCCGATCCGCACGACCCCGTGATGAAGTAGAGCGCTCCCATCATCGTCCCCTCGAATCGGTCGGATGTACCTCGCGATCGTCTGCCGGCCGCGCTACGTTCGCCCGTACGGCGGTTGCGCGCTCCCCGTTTCGCACGGCGTCATCCCATGCCCGAATCCTTCCGCACGCGGCTCACGCGGCTGGCGTACACGTATCTCTTCCCCGCCTACCGCGGCACCGGCGGCCACATCACCCACGTGGAGGACGACTGGAGCCGGGTGCGGGTGGAGATCCCGCTCGGCCGGCGCACGCGCAACTACGTGGGCACCCTCTTCGGCGGCAGCATGTACGGCGCGGTGGATCCCATCTACATGGTGATGCTGATCAAGCGGCTCGGGCCGGGATTCGTGGTGTGGGACAAGGCCGCGTCCATCCGCTTCCGCAAGCCCGGCCGCTCGCGCCTGCACGCCGTCTTCACCGTCGACGACGCCGAGCTCGACGCGATCCGCGCCGCGCTGCGGACGGAGAAGTCCGTCGACCGCACCTACCGCATCGACCTGGTGGACGCGGCCGGCGTGGTGCACGCGGAGGTGGAGAAGGTGATCCACGTCCGCCTGTCCAAGCCCGCCGCGTCCACGGCGGGTTAGCGCACGCGATCCCGAACCGCATCACACGGAGGAAAACCAGGATACCTGAAACACGAAGACCCCCTCCGCGAACGGGAGGGGGTCTCCGGACATCAGGGGACCAGTCGCCGGAGAGCGTGACCGATCCCGGCTCAGTTCCGCTTGTTGGCGCTGTCCACCGCGTTCATGGACGACTGCGTGCCGGCGGTGCCGAGCATGGCGCCCACGCGGGCGCTCTCGGCCGCCAGCAGCGGCGGGTTGGGGCGGCCGTGCTTCTTGTTCAGGAAGAAGTCGGCCACCTGGCTGGCGATCGGCGCGGCGGAGCCCGACCCGCTCTCGCCGAACTCCACGATCACCGCCACCACCACCTCGGGCGCCCCGCCGCGCGGCCCCGCGAAGCCGGTGAACCAGGCGTGCGCGCGCTTGGGGTCGGCGGAGTTCTGCGAGGTGCCCGTCTTCCCCGCCAGCCGCCAGTTGCGCAGCTCCACGGCGTGCGCGGAGCCGCCCTCCTCGATCACCCGCGCCATCCCCTCGCGCACCGCGGCCAGCGTGGCGGGGTTCAGGTTCAGGTTGGTCTCCACCGGCGCGTCGGGGCGCATCAGCAGGTGCGGGGCGCGCGCGGTGCCGTCGCCCGCCAGCGCCGAGAAGAACTGCGCCATGCGCAGCGGCGTCTGGTCGTTGGGGCCCTGCCCGATCGCCACGTTCATCACCTCGGCGGGGGGCGGCCTCCAGCCGAAGCGCTTCACGTACCAGTCCTTGCCCGCGGGGAAGGTCCCCGTCCGCTCGGCCGGCAGGTCCACCCCGGTGCGGCGCGAGAAGCCCAGCCGCGTTCCCTCGCGCGCCAGCACGTCCAGCCCCAGCATGATCCCGAGCTGGTAGAAGTAGACGTTGCACGAGTTCTGGATCGCCTGCAGCAGGTTCTGCGGCCCATGTCCCTCGGGGTTCCAGCAACGCTGGTAGCGCCCGGCGTAGGTCATCCCGCCGGTGCAGGAGATGGGCATCACCTGCGTGGGGGTGATGGCGCCGCGCTCCAGGCCGATCAGCGCCGTCGCCAGCTTCCACGTGGACCCCGGCGGATAGGTGCCGTTGGTGGCGCGGTTCAGCAGCGGCCGGCCGGCGTCGGTGGTGAGCTGCGCCCAGAGCGCGCGGGGGATGCCGCCCACCAGCAGGTTGGGGTCGTACGTGGGCGCCGAGTACATCGCCAGCACCTCGCCGGTGCCGGGCACCATGGCCACCACCGCCCCGCGCATGTCCTTCGGCCACACCTGGTGGATGTAGCGCTGCAGGTCCAGGTCCAGCGTGAGCCGCACGTCGCCGCCGGGGGTGGGGTTGTCGGTGAGCTGCGGGGCCACGCCGCGCACCAGCTTGCCGCGCGCGTCCACCTCCACGTAGCGCGCGCCGGCCTTGCCGCCCAGCGTGCCCTCGTACTGCCGCTCCAGCCCCGCCTTGCCGATGTGCTGGCCGCTGCGGTAGTCGCGCCACTGCTGCGTCTGCAGCTCGCGGTCGCTGATCTCGGCCACGTAGCCCACCACGTGCGCCACCGCCGGCCCGGCCGGGTAGTGGCGGATGGGATACGGCTCCACCTTCAGCCCCGGCACCTTCCCCGCGTGCTGGGCGAACCAGCTCACCTGCGGAAAGGTCAGGTTGTGCGAGACGGGGATCGGCTCGTCGGCGTGGCGCGCGGCCCACTCCAGCAGCTCGTCGATGCGCGCGGGGTCCACCGCCACCACCCCCGCGGCCGCCGCGAGGCGCTTGCGGATGGAGTCGGCGGGGCCGGGGGCCACCAGCAGCGTGTAGCCGGTGACCGTCTCGGCCACCACCTTGCCGTTGCGGTCGAGGATGGCGCCGCGCGGCGCGGGGATCGGCTGCAGGCGGAAGCGGTTGTTGTCGCTCCTCAGCACGAACTCGTCGTTGCGGACGATCTGCGTGCGGAAGAACGACGCTCCCAGCACCGAAAGCATGAGGAGAATGCCGAGGCCCATCCCCAGCGAGCGGCGGCGCCGTTCGTGGGGGTGGAAGTTGTTGTAATGGCTCAGCGAACGGTCGATCAGGGTTGCCATCGGAGGACGGCGGAGGGGAGCGCGCAGGGAATGCGCGTAAACATAGGCACGTTAACGCTTTCGCGCCAGCGCCGGGTGAAAGCGGACGCACGGGCGTCCGCGGTGTGGTGTGGGGATGCCCATGTGACGAACTCCGCCCCATCCGCGTCACAACCATCGGGACGGTGGCGAAGGAGGGCCGCGGGGAGGCGGAGGGGGAGGCGTCTGCGCTCCGCCGATGCGCCGCGGGGCCCTCTCCCCGCGCATTGGAGCGCGCCCCTCTCCCGTTCCGGGAGAGGGTGGCATGCCGCACCGACGATGTGCCCTGCGTCTCTCCGCGCTCTCGATGTTTCCACGTGCCGGGGCGCTCGCCTGCAACCTCTCGCGGATCGGGCCCCGGGACGGGAGAGGTGGACGGCCGGAGAGAGCCGGCTTCGAGGCCGCAAACGTGTCGGGGGGACCGTCGTCGCGCGCGGAGGCTTGCCGGCCGAGCCCCTGCTCACGTTCGAGGACGGGGTTGCCGATACTTTCGCAGGAGGAGGACGGGTGGATGCGGATTCGGCAGGAGGGCCCCGGCATCGACCGTGGACAGCGGGTGCGCGTTGCAACGACCAACTCGGCGCGGGGCGGAAACATAAGGGGCCGCGCGGTGTATGGGGCCCTACGAGATCAGCCCGAATGGCTTGCATTTCGGGGCCGCGGCGCTATCTTCCCGGACACTCGCACAATGTCGGCTGTCGATTCCTTCCTGCCGCTCCGCGGCACGTAACTTGACGTAGCCGGGCGAGCCTCTCTCACACACGCCAGACTCTCGGGGGCGAGGAAACTCCCAACCTTCCGGCAATCCGCCGGGGCGTCTCCGCGTTCCTGGAAACGCAATCTGGAACCAATCTGCATGACCATTTCACAACCTGCCGCCGCGGAGCGCGAAGCGCGCCCGGCGACCGCTCCGGCCGCATCGGGGCTCCTTGAGATCCTCCCCAGCGGCAGCGGCTTCCTGCGCACCGCCAAGCACGGCTACCAGCCGGCCGACGGCGACGTGTTCGTCAGCCAGTCGCTGATCCGCCGCTACGGCCTGCGCACGGGCGACCGCGTGGAGGGCTCGGTGGGCACGCCCCCGGGCCGCGGCAAGAGCGCGCCCATGGCCGACGTGGAGAGCGTGAACGGGATGGACCCGGCCCACGCCCGCTCGCGCGTGGACTTCGGCTCGCTCCCGGCCACCTATCCCGACGAGCAGCTCATGCTGGAGCACGAGGGCCGCTTCCCGGGGAAGAAGGACCACACCAACCGCATCATCGACCTGATCGCCCCGCTGGGCAAAGGGCAGCGCGCGCTGATCGTGGCCCCGTCCAAGGCGGGGAAGACCACGGTGCTCCAGAACATCATGGAGGGCGTGGCGGCCAACTACCCCGAGGCGGTGCTGCTGGTGCTGCTGGTGGACGAGCGCCCCGAGGAAGTGACGGAGATGGAGATGCTGGGCCGCGGCGAGGTGATCGCCAGCTCGTTCGACTGCCCGGCCGACCGCCACGTGGCCGTCGCCGAGATCGTGCTGGAGCACGCGCGCCGGCAGGTGGAGAGCGGGCGCGACGTGGTGATCGTGCTCGACTCGCTCACCCGCCTGGCGCGCGCCTACAACACCACCGAGCGCGGCACCGGCCGCATGCTCTCGGGCGGCATCGACAGCGGCGCGCTGGAAAAGCCCAAGCGCTTCTTCGGCAGCGCGCGCAAGGTGCGGGGCGGGTCGGGAAGCCTCACGATCATCGCCACGGCCCTCATCGACACGGGCAGCCGCGGCGACGAGGTGATCTTCGAGGAGTTCAAGGGCACCGGCAACAGCGAGATCGTGCT
>DASQLJ010000630.1:0-3369 GCA_035630095.1 Longimicrobium sp. | reverse complement strand
TCCTTTCGATCCTCAACGCAAACCGGTTAGGGAACACCGCTTGCGTTCGCCCACGGCCTCTGGCGCGGCGCCACGCAGGAGCGTGCGACGTGCGGATGGGGCTCGATTTTCCTGCTGACGGAGACGATCAATGGCGCGGGTTGAGAATCTGGTGGCGATGTCCGAGGCCGGTGCGCCCGGCGAGAGCGCATGGGCCGACGTGCGGGGGTGGCGGGCGATCGCGGGCGACGGGACGCTGCTCGGGCAGGTGGCTGACGTGCTGGTGGAGCGCGGCGACGAGGGCAAGCCGCGCTTCCTGCAGGTCGCGCTGGAGCCCGCCGTCGCCCGCGCGGCCGCCGGGAAGCGCGTCTACGCCCCCTTCGACGCCGCCCGCGTGGATCCCGACGCGCGCACCGTGCACCTCGACGGCGTCACCGGCGAGCGCGCGCTGGAGCTCCCCACCGACCCCGACGACGCGCCGTTCGTCACCGGCCCCTTCGCCCCCCGTGCGGATCTCGACGACGCCGACGACGTGGTCAACGAGCCTCTCGCGTCCAGCACCGACGTTCGCGAGCGCGTGGTGGACGAGGAGCGGATCACGCTGAGCGAGGAAGAGCTGCTCGTGGGCACGCGCACCGTGTCGGCCGGCGAGGTGCGGGTGGAGAAGCGGGTGGAGACCGAGCAGGTGCGCGAGTCCGTCCCCGTCACCCGCGACGACGTCTCCGTCGAGCGCCGCCCGCTCGCGCCCGGGGCCAGCCTGGAGCGGTGGGAGGACGAGGAAGGGCTCCACATCCCGCTGGTGGAGGAAGAGATGGTGATCGAGAAGCGCCTCGTCGCCCGTGAAGAGCTGCTCATCCGCAAGCGCCGCGTGACCGAGGAGCAGGTGGTGGAGGAGACGCTGCGCAAGGAGCGCGCGGAGGTGATCGGGCCCGAGGATCTCCCGCTCTCCGACCGCTGATCGAGAGACCGTGGGACAGCACGAAGCGGCCCGGACGATCGATTCGTCCGGGCCGCTTCGCTACCGCGCGCCGTTTCCGGCGGAAGGCGCCTACCCCTCCTTCGACTCGTACTCCGACTTGAGGCGCGAGACCACGCTCGGGTCGGCGAGCGTCGTCGTGTCCCCCAGCGCGCGGCCCTCGGCGATGTCCTTGAGCAGGCGGCGCATGATCTTGCCCGAGCGCGTCTTGGGCAGGTCGGCGGCGAAGAGGATGGCGTCGGGGCGGGCGATGGCGCCGATCTTCTTCACCACGTGGTCGCTCAGCTCCTTCTTCAGCGCGTCGGTGGGCTCCTGGCCCTCCTTGAGTGTGACGAAGACGGCCACGGCCTGGCCCTTCATCTCGTGCGCCTTCCCCACCGCCGCGGCCTCGGCCACGGCGGGATGGTCGACCAGCGCCGACTCGACCTCCATCGTGCCGATGCGATGGCCGGCCACGTTCAGCACGTCGTCGATGCGACCGATGATCCAGTAGAAGCCGCGGTGGTCGCGCTTCGCCCCGTCGCCGGGGAAGTACACGCTCTCCCCCGGCTGCGCGTCGTCGCCGGCGCTCACCGTCTTCCCCTCCCACTTGCTCCAGTACGTCTCCTGGTAGCGCTTCGGGTCGCCCCAGATGCCGCGCAGCATTGACGGCCACGGTCCGCGGATCGCCAGGAATCCCCCGCCCTCCGGCACCACCTGCCCATCCAGCGTGAGGATCTCGGCGCGGATACCGGGGAAGGGCGTGGTCGCCGACCCGGGCACCGTCTCCGTCACGCCGGGGAGAGGGGTGATCATGATCGCGCCGGTCTCCGTCTGCCACCACGTGTCCACCACGGGGCAGCGCGCCCGGCCGATGTTCAGGTGGTACCAGATCCACGCCTCGGGGTTGATCGGCTCGCCCACGCTCCCCAGCAGCCGCAACGAGGAGAGGTCGTGCTTTGCGGGATGGTCCGTCCCCCACTTCATGAACGCCCGGATCGCGGTGGGCGCCGTGTAGAAGATGGTGACGCGGTAGTCGGCGATGAGCTTCCAGAAGCGGTCGCGCTCGGGCCAGTCGGGCGCGCCCTCGTACATCAGCACCGTGGCGCCGTTCGCCAGCGGGCCGTAGACGATGTACGAGTGCCCCGTCACCCAGCCGACGTCGGCCGTGCACCAGTAGACGTCGTCGTCCTTGAGGTCGAACACCCACTTCGTGGTCGCGTAGCACTGGGTGAGGTAGCCGCCGGTGGTGTGCATGATCCCCTTCGGCTTCCCCGTGGTGCCGCTGGTGTAGAGGATATACAGCAGGTCCTCGCTGTCCATCTCCTCCGCCGCGCACTCGCCGCTCTCGCCGTCCACCAGGTCGTGCCACCACTGGTCGCGCCCCTCCTTCATCGTCGCCTCGGCCAGCGTCTCGCCCGCGGCGCCGTGGCGGCGCACCACCAGCACGTGCTCGATGGTGGGGCAGCCGCCCTGCTCCTCCACCGCCTCGTCGGCGGCGCGCTTGAGGGCCACGGTGCCGCCGCGGCGGTACCCCGCGTCGCTGGTGATCAGCACGCGCGCCTCGGCGTCGCGGATGCGGTCGCGCAGGCTCTCGGCGCTGAACCCGCCGAAGACCACGGAGTGCGCCGCGCCGATCCGCGCGCACGCCAGCATGGCGATCGCCGCCTCGGGGATCATGGGGAGGTAGATGGCCACGCGGTCGCCCTTCTTCACCCCCAGCCCGCGCAGCGCGTTGGCGGCGCGGCCCACCTCCCGTTGCAGCTCGGCGTAGGTGAAGGTGCGCTTGTCGCCCGGCTCGCCCTCCCACAGCAGCGCCGTCTTCCCGCCGCGGCCGGCCTCCACGTGCCGGTCCAGGCAGTTGTAGCTCGCGTTCAGCTTCCCGCCCACGAACCACTTGCCGTACGGCGGCTCCCACTCCAGCACGCGGTCCCATTTCCGATACCAGTGCAGCTGCCCGGCCCACTCCGCCCAGTACGCCTCGGGGTCCTGCCCGGCGCGCGCGTAGATCCCGGGGTCGCGCACGTGCGCCTGCGCCGCGAAGCCGGCCGGCGGCGGAAAGGTGCGGTCTTCCGTGAGCAGGCTGTCGAGCGTCTGTTCCGCAGCGGACATCGGTGTGTCTCCCTGGCGCGGGCGCGGTGTCGAAAGGGCGTTCGTGCGATCGACGAAGGGCCGGGATGATGCGGCCCGCCGCGCGAGCGCCGCAAGTCCCTCGCCGGAGCGGTCGAAGCGGGGGATTTCCGGGGGGAGGCCGACGGTGCGCGACGCCGGCCCCGCGCCCTCTCCGGCCGCCCGAGGGCGTCCACCTCTCCCGCCCCGGGAGAGGTTGCTCGGGAGATGTCGAGCGCGCCGGATACATTCGCCCGGCCGACCCCGCGGTTGCAGTTCTCCCCCTTCTCCTGCAGTTCGGGAGAAGGGGGCCGGGGGGATGAGGG
>DASQLJ010000629.1:0-12497 GCA_035630095.1 Longimicrobium sp. | reverse complement strand
GCCTCGTTCGTGGCGGTGCTGGCGTTCGGCTTCACGCTCAACACCATGTCGCTGCTGGGGCTGTCGATGGCCATCGGCATCCTGATCGACGACGCCATCGTGGTGCGCGAGAACATCGTGCGCCACGTGGAGATGGGGAAGGACCACTACACCGCCGCCCGCGAGGGAACCGACGAGATCGGGCTGGCGGTGGCGGCGACCACCTTCTCCATCGTCTGCGTGTTCGTGCCGATCGCCTTCATGGGCGGGCTGGCCGAGCAGTGGTTCGCGCCCTTCGCGCTCACCATCGCCTGCTCGGTGATGGTGTCGCTGTTCGTGAGCTTCTCGCTGGACCCGATGCTCTCGGCGTACTGGGCCGACCCGCACCGCGAGGAGCACGAGAAGAGCTTCATCACCCGCGGGCTCGACCGCTTCAACGCTTGGTTCGACCGCCGCGCGGGCGACTACCGCAAGGTGATCGCCTGGGCGCTCGACCACGCGCTGGCCATGATCCTGATCGCGGCCGGCACCTTCATCGGCGCGCTGGTGATCCCGGGGAAGGGGATCGTGGCGTTCCTGGCGGTGCTGGCGGTGATCGCGGCCGGGGTGGTGGTGCTCTCGGTCTTCCGCTTCCCGCGCGGGGCCAGGGGGGGGCTGATGAAGGGCGCGGTCGCCGTGGCCACGCTGGTGGGGATCTTCGTGGCGATCGGCGTGGCGCCCACGGCCATGAAGCTGGGCTTCGAGTTCTTCCCCAAGGACGACAGCTCGGAGTTCGAGGTGGAGATCGACACCCCGCCGGGGAGCAGCCTGGAGTACACGCGCCTCAAGGCCGAGGAGGTGGCGGCGATGGCGCGGCGGATCCCCGAGGTGCGCTACACCTACACCACCATCGGCGGCCGCGGCGGCGCGGTGGACGAGGGTCGCGTCTACGTGCGTCTCGTGCCGAAGGCCGACCGCGAGCGCGGGCAGGAAGAGATCGCCAGCGGGCTGCGCGAGCGGGCCAAGACGGTGGGCGGGGCCACGGCGGCGCTGGGCACCGGCAACTTCGGCGGCACCAAGCAGATCATGATCCAGCTGCAGGGCCCCGACATCGCCGTGCTGAACCGGCTGGCCGAGCAGGTGGAGGGGCAGGTGCGGCAGGTGCAGGGCGCGGTGGACGTGTCGCTCTCCACCAAGGGGCAGAAGCCCGAGCTCACGGTGGACCTGAACCGCGGGCTGGCCGGGGCGCTGGGGGTGACGGCGGCGCAGGTGGCGCAGGCGCTGCGCCCGGCCTTCGCCGGGATCGACGTGGGCGACTGGGTGGACCCCAGCGGCGAGACGCGCGACGTGTACGTGCGCTTCGCCCCGCAGGCGCGGGCGCGCACCGGCGACCTGGAGCGGGTGCCGCTGGTGCTCCCCGGGCCGGGGGGGCAGGCCACCACCGTGCCGCTGGGGCAGGTGGCGTCCATCAACCGCGAGCTGGGCCCCGCGCAGATCAACCACCTCGACCGCGAGCGGGTGATCAACGTGGAGGCCAACACCGAGGGCCGCCCGCTCTCGGAGGTGGTGGGCGACATCACCACGCGCATCACGGGCAACGTGCGCATCCCGGTGGGCTACAACCTGAGCTTCGGCGGCGACACCGAGGACCAGGTGGAGGTGTTCAGCCGCATCATGTTCGCGCTGGGCGTGGCGGTGATGCTGATGTACCTGATCCTGGTGATGCAGTTCGGCTCGTTCCTCGACCCGCTGGCCATCATGCTCTCGCTCCCGCTGTCGCTGATCGGCGTGGTGCTGGCGCTGTGGCTGGCCGGGAGCACGCTGAACCTGATGAGCATGATCGGCATCATCATGCTGATGGGGATCGTGGCCAAGAACGCCATCCTCCTGGTGGACTTCGCCAAGTGGGGGAAGGAGCGGGGGCTGGCCACGCGCGAGGCGCTGATCGAGGCCGGCGCCATCCGCCTGCGCCCGATCCTGATGACCACCTTCGCGCTGATCGCGGGGATGCTCCCCGTGGCGCTGGGCACCGGCGAGGGCTCGCAGTTCCGCGCGCCGATGGGGATCGCCATCATCGGCGGGGTGATCACCTCCACGCTGCTCACGCTGCTGGTGATCCCCACCGTGTGGGAGCTGCTCGACGACATGCGCGAGAGCTTCCTCGGCCGCTTCGGCAAGGGCGGCGGAGAGGGCGGGCACGGCGGCCCGGTGCCGCACGAGCCGGCGCGCGTGCGCCACGCGGAGGAGGCGGCGCCGGAGTACCAGTCGGCGGATTGAGAAAGTGCCCAGTGCCAAGTGCCCAGTCCCCAGTACGAAGAACCACTGGGCACTGGGAACTGGGGACCGGGCACTTCAGGGGGTTCGCGCCGGCTCCCGTCCACAGGGCGGGAGCCGGCGCGGTTCCGACCGGCCGGCCGACGCACTTTGCGATTTTTGTGGTTTCTCACGCCCCGAGGCACTAGCTTCGGCGGCGGCGGCGCGATCCGCGCGGCACGGGTGAGTACGGATGTTTTTGCGCGAACCCGGCCGGGTGGCGGGGGTAAAACCGCGTTCGCCGGAGGGTTCGGCGCGCGCCCGGCCCGGCCGGTGGCCAGGGCGCTTCCTTTTATGGTCTACCAGAGGGTCCGGATGCCTGGCTTCAACCCGTTCCGCGCGCTGGCCAACATGATGGCGTCCGTGGGCCGCGGCTCCGAGCGCTTCGCGGCGCAGGCGGGCTCCATGGCCAACCTGGCGTGGCGCTCGGCGGTGTACCTGTTCACCGGCCGCATCTCCCTCGCCGACATCGCCCGGCAGATGTACTGGATGGGCGTGGGCTCCATCCCCATCGTGCTGGTGACGGGGATGCTGGGCGGGATCGTGACCTCGCAGCAGGGCGGCTACCAGTTCACCGGCGGCGTCCCGCTTTACATCCTGGGGAGCGTGGTGGCGAGCTCGGTGGTGCTGGAGCTGGGGCCCATCATGACGGCGATCGTGCTGATCGGCCGGGTGGGGGCGCGCATCACCGCCGAGCTGGGCACCATGCAGGTGTCGGAGCAGATCGACGCGCTCTACTCGCTGGGGCGCGACCCGGTGCGCACGCTGGTGGCGCCGCGCATCGTGGCCGGGGTGATCGTGGTGCCGGTGCTGGTGGCGATGTGCAACCTGGCCGGCGTGGTGAGCGGGATGGTGGCCGCGCAGATGACGGTGGGGCTGGGAATGCCGGCGTTCCGCTACGGCGCGGGGCTCTTCTGGCACAACTGGGACCTCTTCTACTCGCTGTCGAAGGGCACCGTCTTCGGCTTCGTGATCCCGCTGGTGGCCAGCCACATGGGCCTCTCCACCCGCGGCGGCGCCGAGGGCGTGGGCCGCGCCACCACCACGGCGGTGGTGCTGATGACGCTGTCGGTGCTGATCCTGGACGCCCTCTTCCCCCCGCTCCTCCTCAACTGAGGCGGACGGACGGCGGAGTTTCGCGGAGTATTCGAACGAGCGGCCGGGAAGCCGCGCAGCCTGGCCTCTTGACCAGGGACTCAGGACTCATGCGGATCCCACGAACTCGCGTTCCGCGAGCGGTTGCGTGAGGGATTCGCGCCCGGAGGGCCGAGACGCCGGCGCGCCGTGTCAGGCGCCGTGGGAACGAGTGGGGCCCTGGCGCGCCGGCGGCTCGGCGCCGTGGGCAACGGCGGTATCGTTGCCTACGGCGCGCGAAGCCCGGCCCGGAGCGCAGCGGAGGGACACGCCCGGACCCGGCTCTTTCGTTTCGGGTCCCGGCACCACCATTTCGCACTCCGTATGAGCACTCGGCACCCCGGCTTTACAAGGACCGATAGATGATCGAAAACACCGCGCCCGGCGCGCCGATGGTCGAGTACCGCGACCTCTGGAAGGCGTTCGACCAGCCGGTGCTGGCCGGCGTGGACCTGACGGTGGCGCGCGGCGAGACGATCTCGGTGGTGGGCCACTCGGGCACGGGGAAGAGCGTGCTGCTGAAGACCACCATCGGCCTGCTGGTGCCCGACCGCGGCGCGGTCGTCGTCAACGGCCAGCCCGTCTTCGGGGCAGGACGCCGGGGGCTGGACCGGGTGCGCAAGCTGGTGGGCTACGTCTTCCAGAACGCCGCCCTGTTCGACAGCATGACCGTGTACGAGAACGTGGCGCAGGGGCTCACCGACCGCGAGCAGCAGGAGATGGGCGAGGCCGAGGTGCTGCGCCGCGTGGTGCACTCGCTGGAGCTGGTGAACCTGAACCCCGCCACGGTGATGGGGAAGCTCCCCAGCACCCTCTCGGGCGGGATGCGCAAGCGCGTGGGGATCGCCCGCGCGGTGGTGGGCGAGCCCGAGATCCTGCTCTACGACGAGCCGGTGACGGGTCTCGATCCCGTCAACGCCACCGTGGTGCACCGGCTGATCGCGCGGCTCGCGGCCGAGCTGGGCGTCACCAGCATCATCGTGACGCACGACATCGAGGGCACGCTCCCCATCAGCGACCGCGTGGCGCTGCTGGACGAGGGCCGCATCCGCTTCGTGGGCACGGCCGACGAGTTCCGCGCGAGCGACGACGAGCTGGTGCGCGCGTTCATCGAGCGCGACGTGCCCGAGGACGAGCTGGCGGAGGCGCTTTGAGCGACATGATCCAGAAATCGAACCAGGATGGGGCCCCCGCGGCCTCCCGCAACCGAATCTCGCCCCAGGCGATGGCTACCGTACAACCCACCCGGTCCCCCCGCCGCGAGGTGCAGGTCGGGATCTTCGTGCTGGCCGGCATCCTGTCGGTGATCGCGGCGCTGTTCATCCTCACCGACCCCGGCACCTTCCGGGGCCGCTACCAGGTGAGCACCGTGCTGCAGGACGCCGGCGGCATCCGCCTGCGCGACCCCGTGCAGCAGAACGGCGTGAACATCGGCCGCGTGACGGACCTGAGCCTGAACGCCGACGGCGCCGTGGTGATGAAGATGGAGCTCGAGGACAAGTACCGCTTCCCGGTGGACTCGCGCGTGCAGCTGGCGGCAAAGGGGCTGCTGGGCGAGATCGTGGCCGAGATCCGCCCCGGCCGCGCCGCCGAGAAGGCCGACGATGGCGACGTGCTGGCCAGTGGAAGCGGACAGAACGGGCTGGCCGGGCAGGCGCAGATGCTGGGCGGCAAGGCCGACACGCTGCTCACCAGCGCCAACCAGATGCTGTCGCCGCAGACGGTGGGCGCGGTGCAGGCCAGCGCGCAGGAGCTGCAGCTGATGCTCGCCTCGCTGCAGGCGATGGCGGCCGAGCAGCGCGCGCAGCTCAACACGCTCACCGGCAGCCTGAACCGCAGCGCCCGCGGCTTCGAGAGCACCGCCACGCGCCCCGAGCTGGCGCGCGCCATCGCGCGCACCGACAGCATCAGCATCCGCCTGGACGCCGCGACCCGCTCGCTGAACCAGGCCACCGGCAGCATGGCCGTGGTGATGGGCCGCCTGGAGCGCGGCGAGGGCACCATGGGCAAGCTGATGACCGACGATTCGCTCTACACGAACCTGAACTCGGCGGTCAACAACCTGAGCCAGCTCACGAACGACATCCGGGCGAATCCGAAGAAGTACCTGAGCGTGAGCGTGTTCTAGGTCTAAAACGTCGAACAGGTACGCGAGTGCGTGAGTTTTGATCACGAGCGAGGGCGAGCTTCCACCGGGGAGCCCGCCCTCGTTTCTTGTTCCGACACAGGCGTGGAATCGAACTTCACGAAGCGCGTTTCACACGGAGTTCACGGAGTCAGCGGAGTGAACGGAAGGTGGCTCCGTTGCCTCCCGTGTCATCCCTCTGATGCTTCCATCAACCGCTGCGGGTACCTTGGCCGCCTTCGCTCGCAAGGGCCCTCGCGAGGTTCACTTTCAGCACACGCCAGGGGTTCCAGTTTTCAGGAGAGGGCATATGCAGTCAACACACCCGGTGTTGCTGTGGATGTTGTAGCCCGTGATGATCGGGTTGCACCCAAGCAACTGCGTATGAAGCTCGCAATTTACGCTGGGGCAGCAGCCCGAATCCTGCTCCGAAATATGGCCCCGGACGGTGCCTCGCCCACCTATCTGTCCGGTAGTGAGGAACGCCTCCACCACGAGACTTTCCGGGTCCAGCCGCATCTTCCGCATGATCAAGGTCACCTCCCAAGTGTGAAACTGATAGCCTGCCGGGCCCCCAATTTAGTGTCGCGTAGCGGAAAGGTCAAGCATGGTTTGTCTCTTACTGCGCGATGAGTTGAGAAACACGCACCACCTGAGTGGCGCCCCGCCTTCGTTCATGCCGCTTCCTTGGGATCAGTCGTGAGATGGGTTTGCCGCAAAAAATGCGGCATTCCGGCGTGGAAAGGCCAGTAGATCTTTCTGGAACAGCAAGGGTTTTCGGCACCCGCGACGACTTCTTACGTGGCTCCGTGTGAAACCTGCTGTTGGGGATGTGGGATACCGATCACCAGCCGCGGCCCAGCTTCACCTCCACGCCGGCGTGGAGGGAGCGGCCGGGGCCGGGCTCGTAGTAGCGGCCGCGGACGGCGTTGATGACCACGGAGGTGTTGTAGCGCGCGTCGAAGAGGTTGGTGACGCCGATGCTGGGCGATGCGCGGACGGGCCCGGCGCGCAGCTCCACCCATCCCCCACGCAGGTCCACCGTGGTGGAGGCGGGGGATGAAAACGCGCCCGCGGCATCGGTGTCCGCAACCGGCACGCGGGCGACGTGGCGCACGTCCACCACCGCGAACGGCCCGGCGCCGCGCGACCAGAACGCCGACGCCTCCACCCGGTGCGGCGCGATCCCGGGGACGCGGATGCCGGCGAGATCGACGTCTCCCAGCACGTACCGGTCGAAGCGCGCGTCGGTGTAGGTGTACGCGGCGCGGATCTGCAGCGCGTTCCACTGGCGGATGCCGGCGCTCGCCTCGAATCCCCGGTGCACGGCCTGGCCGGCGTTGCGGTAGAACTGGCGGCCGGGCGACCCCTCCACCTCGAACGGAACCAGCGCGTCGCGCACACGCGCGCGGTACACGGCCAGCTCCGCCCACGCGTCCCCCCGCCGCGCCTTGGCGCCCGCCTCCACCGACCGCGTGCGCTCGGGCTGGAGCTGGGGGTTGAAGCCGCCCGCGCCGTCGGGGCGGTTCGCCAGCTCCGTCGTGGTCGGCGTCTGGAAGGCGGTGGCCACGTTCGCGTACACCGCCAGCCACGGCGCCGCTGACACGCTCGCACCCGCCATCGGGCTCCACGCGTCCATCGCCCGCGCGCCGGAATCGTCCGGATCGCCCGCGGCCGTCAGCTCGTCATCCACCGAAAAGCGGAAGCGGTCGTAGCGCAGCGCGCCGAGCACCTCCACCGGGCCGATGGACGCGGAGAGCCCCGCGAACCCCGCGGCGGAGGCGACGCGCTCGCGCTGGTCCAGCAGCAGGGCGCCGCGCGCGCCGCGGTCGTTCTCGTGGTTCAGGCGGTGGTCGTGCTGCGCCTCCCACTCGGCGCCGGCCGTCCAGCGCAGCACGGGGCCCGCCGCGCCGCTCGCCACCGCGCGCGCGCCGCCCGCCGTGCGGTCCAGGTCGATGTAGCGCACGGGGATGGGATTGTCGATCGACCGCATCAGCCCGTACGCCGTCACCTCCAGCGCGCCCGCGCCCAGCGCACGCTCCCAGGTGAGCCCGAGCTGGCCCTGTCGACCCGTCTCCCCCGCGTTCTGGACGACGTTGTTCGCCACCGCCCGCGAGCGGTCCACCCGCAGCAGCGAATCGCTGAGCGCGCCGGGGTTCCGCGCGTCGTAGTGCACCGCGGTGAAGGCGAGCCGAAGCGCGTCTGCCCCGCGCCGGAAGCCCAGGTTCACCCCGCCCAGCGTGTTGCGGGCGGACTGGTGCTCGCGGTAGCCGCCGTAGTTCAGCCGCGTGACGCTCGCGCGGTAGTCGAACGCCCCCCGCGTCCCCGCCGCGGACGACTGCAGCCGCAGCAGCCTGTCCGCCCCGGTGGTGGCGCGAAGCTCGGAGGCGAGGGGAACGGGGGGCGCGGGGACGGTGGACAGGCGGATCACCCCGCCCGACGCGTTGCCGTAGAGCGCGCTGGCCGGGCCGCGGATCACCTCGGCGCGGGCGATGGAGCCCACGTCCACGTGGTTGAGGGTGGTCTGTCCGTCGGGGAGGGTGGCGGGAAGGCCGTCGAGCAGCACGCGCACGCCGCGAACGCCGAACTGCGCCCGCGCCCCGAACCCGCGCACCGCGATGCGCTCGCCCAGGGCGTAATTGTAGCGGTTCTCCACCTGCACGCCGGGGATGCCGGCCAGCGGCTCGTTCAGCGCCAGCCCGGGCTTCGCGCGCCGCTGCGCCTCGCCGCCGGTGACCGAGACGGCGAACGGCGCGCGGAGCTGCACCACCGGCGTCCGCAGCACGCGCACGTCCAGAGTGTCGATCGCGTACCGCCGCGGCACGGTGTCACCCGTCGCCGGCCGCGCGCCGCCATCCTGCTGCGCCGCCAGCGTCGACGCGGACAACAGCGCCAGCGGCAGCATGCGCGCGAGCGCCGGGCGCAAGACGATCCGGTGGATGAACGGCATGAGGACGCGGTGAGATGCAGGGCGGCGGACGGCTTGGAGGCGGGGACGCCAGAGCCGCGCCACTTGCCGTCTCATCTCCCCGCGCCACCTCTCCCGGCCTCGAGGAGACCGGGATCGAGTCGCGGCGACGCGTGGAAGGCTAACGCGTGCGCTGCAGGATCTGGTCGAGCTTGTTCCACTCCTGGGTCAGGTCCGCCCGGTCGGCGGCGTCCAGGTCGGAGCCGCCGTCGCTGAGCAGCTTCATGAGCTTGTCGCGCCGCGCCAGCAGCTTCGCGCGCTCCGCTTCAGACATCGAGGTTCCGTCTGCCATGCACTCGCTCCTTGTGTGGATGCCCTGCCCGGTGCGCCGCGGATTCCGGTGCACCGTCGAGGCAAGCAACGTACAAGATGCCCGCCAGCCGCTGCATGGGCCATACCCCGCCCGCGCTCCCGGCGCGGCGGGACGCACCACCGGCGTGGTGCTGCGGGACCTGCTCGGCTCCCGCAAATACGTGGGATGAGCTTCGGGGTAGGAGCCTTCTCGGCGCCTCGGCCGGCAGCGTATCGTAGTGCTACGCCAGCGCCGTCACTGCGTCCAGCGATCGGAGAGGGCAGCCGCTTGTTCCAGTACGAGTTCCACCGCGCCTGGTTGCTTGTCGGGCGGATATTTCCACTTCTGGAGAGAGCGGCGGACGAGGATGCGGAGCCGGGCGCGAACGGCCTCGCGCTTCTGCCAGTCGATGGTCACGCTCTCCCGCAGCTTCTGCGTGATCTCGACGGCGAGCTGCTTCAGCACCTCGTCTCCGAGCTCCCGGACGGCGCTCTCGTTGTTCGCGAGCGCGTCGTAGAACGCGATTTCGTCAGCGGAGAGACCCAGGTTCGCATCACGCTCCAACTCGGCCTGGTACTCCTTGGCCATCTGGATCAGCTCCTCGATGACCTGCGCTGTCTCGATCGCGCGGTTGTGGTACTTGCGCAGCGCCTCCCGCAGCCGCTCGTCGTACTTCTTCTCCTGCACCACGTTCGTGCGGCTACGAGAGCGAATCTCGTCCCGGAGCAGTTTTTCAAGCAGTTCGACCGCCAGGTTGCGGGCCGGCATGTGCTTCAGATCCTCGAGGAACTCCGGGGAGAGGAGGCCGATGTTCGGCTTCTCCAGCCCGGCCAGGGCGAAGATGTCGTCCACGCCCTTCGCGACTATGGAATTGTCGAGGATCTGCTTGAGCGCGCTGTGCTTCTCCGCCTCCGTTCGCTTCCGCTCTACCGAAGTGAACTTGAGGATCACTGCGCGGACCGCCGAGAAGAACGCTATCTCGGTCCGTAGCTCGGCGGCATCATCGAGTGTGACAGACAACGCATATGCGGGTATGAGCGCCGCCATCGTATCCAGGAACCGCGTCTTTCCGTCCTTCAGGCCCAGGATGTGGTTGGCCGCGGGCACCAGCAGTTTGAGCGCCTGCGTTTCATACGCGCTGTAATCCAGACCGTGCATCATCGCGCGGAGCACGTCCAGCTTTTCCAGCACCACGGTCAGCGCTTTTTCGCTGCGCTCCGTCGCATCCCCGCGCCCCTGGGCGTCGGCGTAGGTCTTGAGGGCGCTCTTCAGTTCGTTGGCAATGCCGATGTAGTCCACCACCAGGCCGCCCGGCTTGTTGCGGCACACGCGGTTCACGCGGGCGATGGCCTGCATCAAGCTGTGGCCCTTCATCGGCTTGTCCACGTACATAGTGTGGCACGGCGGGGCGTCGAAGCCGGTGAGCCACATGTCGCGGACGATCACGAGCCGGAGCGGATCGGCAGGGTCCTTGAACCGCTTCTCCAGCCGCTTCTTCACCTGCTTTGTGTACAGGTGCGGTTGCAGCAGCTTCTTGTCGGAGGCGGAGCCGGTCATCACTACCTTGATGGCACCCTTCTCGGGATCCGGGTCGTGCCAGTCGGGCCGGAGAGTGACGATCTCGTTGTACAGGCTCGCGCAGATGTCGCGGCTCATGCACACGATCATCCCCTTGCCTTCCAGCACCGCCAGCCGCGCCTCGAAGTGCTGCACGAGGTCAGCGGCTACCTGTTCGAGCCGAGGCTCCGCCCCAACGAGCTTTTCCAGCGTGGCCCACTCGCTCTTGGCCTTCTCCCGGGCGGCAACGTCCTCCTCGTCTTCGACGACCTCCTCCACCTCCCGGCTCAGGCGCTCGATCTCGGCTTGATTGATGTCGAGCTTTGCCAGCCGGCTTTCGTAGTAGATCGGCACCGTCGCCCCATCGGCGACCGCGTCCTGGATGTCGTAGATGCTCACGTAGTCGCCGAACACCGCGCGGGTGTCCCGGTCCTCCAGCGACACGGGGGTTCCCGTGAAGCCGATGAACGATGCGTTCGGTAGTGCGTCGCGCAGGTGCTTGGCATAGCCATAGACGTAGCGGCCCGTTCGGGGATCGAGGCGCGCGGCCGTTCCGTACTGGCTGCGGTGCGCTTCGTCCGAGATGACGACCACGTTCTCGCGGTCGGTGAGCCGCGGATGCGCGGCTTCACGCTCCAGCAGCGTGAACTTCTGAATGGTCGTGAAGATGATCCCGCCCGCCGTGCGCGCGGCCAGCATTTCACGCAGTTCGTCACGACTGTTGGCCTGCACCGGCGTTTGCTTCAGCAGTTCCGCAGCGGCGCTGAACGTGGCGAAGAGCTGTCCGTCCAGGTCATTTCGGTCCGTGACCACAACCAGGGTCGGGTTCCGCATCTCGGGCTGCTGCAACAGCTTTCCCGCGTAGAACGCCATGGTGATGCTCTTGCCGGAGCCCTGCGTGTGCCACACGACACCCGCTTTGTGGGAGCCGGGCTGCACCTCGTGGTCACGCACCCAGATCGGCTCGTTCACCTCCACGCCCGACGCGGGTGAGGCCGCCGCCACGAGCGTGGCCCGCACGGCCTCGCGCGCGGCGTGGAACTGGTGGTAGCCCGCGATCTTTTTGATGAGCGTGCCGCCATCCTGCTCGAATAGGACGAAGTGCCTGACGTAGTCCAGGAACAACTCGGGCAGAAAGAAGCCGCGGATCAGCGTCTCCAACTCGAACTCCAGCAGCGGGCGGTCGCGTTCGTGCCGCATGGTGCGCCACGGGAGCATCCGCTCCGGGTCCGCGCTCAGCGACCCCATGCGTGCAATCACGCCATCGCTTACGATCAGCGCCTCGTTCGCCGTGAAGAGATCGGGGAGGTCGTCCTTGTAGGTCTGGACCTGGTTGAACGCGTCCCAGACGTCGGTGTTCTCGTCGGCGGGATTCTTGAGCTCGATCAGCGCCAGCGGCAGCCCGTTCACGAACACCACCAAGTCCGGGCGGCGCAGTTTGTTTGTGCCTTTAACCGTGAACTGGCTCACGACCAGGAAGTCGTTGCGGGCCGGGTGCTCGAAGTCGATCAGCCGCGCCAGGTCCGAGCGCTTCCGCCCACGGTCGGTGAACTCGACCGGCACGCCGTCCAGGAGCAGGCGATGGAAGAGCCGGTTGCGTTCGACCAGCAGCGGGTGGCTCACGTGGGCCGCGGCGTGCGCGGCTTGGTCAATGGCGGAATTGGGAAGCTGCGGAGTGATGCGAATGAGGGCGTTGCGCAGCCGGTCCCGCAGCACCACCCGGCGATAATCCGTTCGCTCCGGGGTTGCGCCGTCCGGCGCCAGGTCAGGCCCGTGCGCCGTTTGCCAGCCAATGGTCCGAAACCATTTCAGGCAGAGTACTTCCATCTCGTGCTCGGTGGGCATGCCGATACGCTTACCAAGGTGGGAAATGCAACGCGCACTACCAGCGTGAGTCTCACGCCGAGCTGGGTGAGACGCCGTCGTTCACAGGCGGTGAGGCGGCCTCCGGCACGTGCCAGGCGGCCCGTGCGAGTCCCGCGAGCGCCCCCTGCCTTCGGGCGACTCCCGCTTCGTTCCACTCCAAAAACGGTTCGAACGACGCTACGACACGGTCTATCCGGCCCGCGGCCCCAATGCGCTCGCGCGGCGCTACCACCCGCGTGAGCAGGAGCTTCGATTCCCCATACGCATGCCGCTTTTGAGAGTAG
>DASQLJ010000628.1:0-4448 GCA_035630095.1 Longimicrobium sp. | reverse complement strand
AGGGCGAGCCCGGCCATCGCGGCGGTCCCCGCAGGGTGGCGCCGCGCGAAGCGTTCGATGCTTGTCATTGGCTCGTCTCCGCTCAGAGCTCGGGACGGGGACGGGGCTGCGGCCGCGGCTGGGGCCGTGGCTGCGGGCGCGGATCCACGTGGTGGCCACGCCCGGCCATCGCGGCGGCCGCGGCGGCGCGCACCTCGGGGTCCGGGTCGCGCAGCATCTCGGCGAGCGCGTCGGCGGCGGCCGGGTCGCCGGTTCGCGAGAGCCCGTGCAGCGCGCTGCGCTTCACGATGGCGTCGGAGTCGCGCAGGGCCGTCCGGAGCGCGGGGGTGGCGGCGGGGTCTTCCATCTGCCCCAGCGCCCACACCGCGTTGCGGCGCACGTCGCGGTCGGCGTCGCGCACGGCGCCGATCAGCGCCTCGGGTGCGCGGCCGGGCTCGATCTGCCCGATCGCCCACGCGGCCTGCGCCCGCACGCCGGCGGCACGGTCGCGCAGCGCGGCCGAGAGCGCGGGGATCGCCGACTGGCTCTCGATCTGCCCCAGCGCCCAGGCGGCGTTCTGGCGCACCTCGGCGTCGGCGTCGTTCTGCAGCGCGACCGAGAGCGGGGCCACGCCGGCGTCCGATTCCACCTGCCCCAGCGCCCAGGCGGCCTGCCGGCGCGTGGACGGGTCGCCGTCGCGGAGCGCCGAGACCAGCCCGGGGACCGCCTCGGGGCTCTCGATCTGCCCCAGCGCCCACACGGCCGTGGCGCGCACCCCTGCGTCGGAATCGCGCAGCGCGGCGGTCAGCACGGGCGCGGCCTCCTTCGCCTCGATCTGCCCCAGCGCCCACGCCGCCTGCTTGCGCGTGTTCGCGTCGCCGTCGCGCAGCGCGCCGGAGAGGCCGGGGACGGCGCGGCGGTCCTCGATCTGCCCCAGCGCCCACACGGCGGTCTGCCGCACCTCGGCGTCGCTGTCGCGCAGGGCGCGGACGAGCGCGTCCACGGCGGCGGGGTCCTCGATCTGCCCCAGCGCCCAGGTGGCGGTGCGGCGCACCTCCACGTCGCGGTCGCCCTGCATCGCGGCCACCAGCGCACTGGTGGCCGCGCGGTCTTCGATCTGCCCCAGCGCCCACGCCGCCGTCTTGCGCACCTGGGCGTCCTGGTCGCCGCGCAGCGCCGCCACCAGCGCGGCCACCGAGCGCGGGTCCTGGAGCTGCCCCAGCGCGCGGACGGCGCTCACCCGCACCTCGCCGCTGGCGTCCTTCAGCGCGCCCGAGAGCGCGTCCAGCGCGCGGCTCCGCGCCGCCGTGGCCGCGGGGCTGGCCGTCGTCGCCGCCCCCGCCGCGCGCTCGTCCACCTGCGCGGTGGCGGTCGCGAAGGCGTTCACCGCGGCGGCCGCCTGCGGCGAGAGGCCGGCCAGCGTTTCGGCGTCCACCTTGCCGCCCGCGCCACCATCGCGCGTGTCGAGCTTCCGCTCGGTCGCGGAGGTCACCCGGTCGCCCAGTCGCTCGGCCGCGGGCGACTCGGTGTCGCCGGAGAGGAGCGCGGGCGCCTCGGCCCACTCGCCGCCGGCATCGACCGAAGCGAGCGCGGTGGCGGGCTGCGCGGGGCCCATCGCGCCGAGGATCACCACCAGCCCGAGGACGCCGGCGGCGGTGGCGGCGGCCTGGCCGCGGCGCACGCGGCCGCGCTCCACGCCGGGCTCCAGGATCGCCAGCAGCCGTCCCTCGAAGGTGGAGCGCTGCGCCATCGGCAGCGCCAGCGCGGCGGGGACGCGGGCGCGGCCCACCACGCGCACCATCTCCAGCAGGTGCGCGGCGTAGGTGGAGGCGCGCGTGCCGCCGGCCAGCACCCAGTCGTCGCAGCACTTCTCGGCCTCGGCGCGCACCTCGCGCAGGGCGATCCAGGCGAGCGGGTTGAACCAGTGCAGCGCCACGGCGATCTGCGCCAGCGCCAGCGTGAGCACGTCCTTGCGCGCCACGTGCGCCAGCTCGTGGGTCAGCACCACCTCGCGGCGCTCGGCCGGCCATTCGTCGGCGCCTTCGGGGAGGAGGACGATCGGGCGCAGCACGCCCCAGGTCATCGGCATCTCCGTCCACCGGCTGCGGATCAGGCGCACGGCGGGAAGGCCGTAGGTGCGGCCCAGCCGGTCGGCGAGCACGATCCAGCCCTCGTCGGCCTCGCGCTCGCCGCGGTGGGCGAGCCAGGCCACGGTGCCCATCCCGATCAGCAGGCGCAGGATCAGCACGGCCGCGCCGGCGATCCATATCCCCAGCAGCACCCGCACCCAGCTCACGCCGGCCGTCCACGTGCGCACGGACGCGACCGGCGCGGCGGCGGACGGCGCGGGCGTGGTGGCGGCGGGCGCGGTCGGAGCGAGGGACGATGCGGCGCCGGACGCGGCGGGCGCTTCCGGCGCGGCGGCGGGCGTACGGCTGGTCGATACGGACGGCGCCGGCGTCGGCGCGGTCCACGCGGGCTCCGCGGCGGGCGAGGCGCCGAACGAGGGGAGGATGGCGATGCGGCGCGGCAGCAGCGGCGTGAAGGCCAGTGCGACCACGCCGGCAATGGCCGCGGCCCACACCAGGTGGCGGGCCGAGGCCGAGGCGCGGCGCAGCGTGAGGCTCAGCAGCCCGGCGGCGGCGAGCACCAGCGTGGACTTCACGAACAGCTCGGGGAGCACGCGGGGAGCGGCCTCGAGCAGGTGGGCGAAGGTGGCGGGCATCGGGCTATCTCCCCTCGGTGCGGGCGGATTCGACGCGGGAGGCGAGGCGCTCCAGGTCGGTCGGCTTCAGGCGGGTTTCGCTCATCCCCAGCAGCGCGGCGGCGGCCGCTTCGGCGCTGCCGCCGAAGAAGGTGCGCACCAGGTGGCGGAGCGCGGCGCTGCGGGCGCTGTCCTGCGCCACCGCCGGCTTGTAGAGGTAGCGCGGGCCGTCCTGGTGGTGGACCACGTGGCCCTTCTCCTCCAGCACGCGCATCGTGGCGCGCACGGCGCTGTAGCTGGGGGGATCGGGGATGCGCTCCAGGACGTCGCCGACCGTGGCCTGGCCCATGGCGTAAAGCACGTCCATGATCTGGCGTTCGCGCCGGCTGAGGTCTGCCGTGAGCTCGGGACCCATGCGGGGTCTCCTTGGCGTAAGTGGGATTTCTTTTGGGAGGACAGCCACGGTGCCGGAACTGCGACTGCTGGAAATCCAGCACCGTGCTGGAATTCTAGCAGCGCACCGGGGGCGTGTCAACAACTTTGATTTCGGCGAGCAACGGCGCGCGGTTTTGGTGTGCTCGTGTCGATCGGTCAGGTCGAGTGGGTGCTTCGGATGACGGAATCCGAGGGAGCCCTGCACCCGGCGGCTGAAGCCGCAGCAACGACTACGAGAAGCCTCGCAAACTGCGCGAGGCTCCCCCGGCGGCGGCATCGCGGCTCTGCACGCCCCTCGTCGTTGTCCAACGCAAATCGCCGTTGAAGTCCGCGAAGGCGGACTGTGTGCCGTTGTAGCCGCGAGTTTACTCGCATATTCGCCCGCCTCCCGCCATCGAACCCCGCCCCGCCACCGAACCCCGCCCCGCCACCGAACCCCGTCCCGCCACGGAACTTCTACCCCCCGTGGTCGGCGCGGCATATGGACGACTGAGGACGATCGTCGAGGGCGACTCAGGATGGACATCGTCGGAAGGACCTCCGAACATGAAATCGTCCAGAAACAGCAACCCTCCCGCGGAGCGAGCTGCGGGAGGGAGGCAGGGGGATGCGGGGCGGAAGCCGTCAGTCGGCCTTGTCCGCGGCGGGGAGGCGGATGCCGGTGAGGCGCCAGTGCGTCAGGCCGTCGCGGCGCATCAGCAGCGCCATCTTCTCCTTGCCGTCGTCCCGGTCGATGAAGTGCACCACGAACAGGTCGAGGCTCTCGTAGCCGCGCTTCACCTTCACGTCCTTGCTGTTCGCGTTCACCACCGAGTCGATCGCGCCGTCGCGACGGCTGCCGGGGCGCTGGCCCTGGGTGAGCGCGGCGATCCCGTCGGGCGTGACGAAGGCGTCCACCACCGGGCCGGCGAGGGCGCCGGCCAGCAGCCCGCCCAGCGTGCCGAGCGCGCCGTGGCTGCGCTGGCCCATTTCGTTGGCCACCGCGGAGCGCACGTTGTGCTTCACGCTCTCGCGCAGCGAGGGGAAGTCGACCAG
Source organism: Longimicrobium sp. (assembly GCA_035630095.1). Classification (GTDB taxonomy): domain Bacteria; phylum Gemmatimonadota; class Gemmatimonadetes; order Longimicrobiales; family Longimicrobiaceae; genus Longimicrobium. Next base: position 295 of record DASQLJ010000628.1, on the reverse strand, counting down.
CTCGTTCATCGCCTGCGTGTCGCCCGCCTTCGCCGCCTTCTGCAGCTGGTTCATCGCCAGGTACGGCGTGAAGTACAGCCACACAGCCGCGAACAGGGCGGCCAGCACCATGAACGACGAAAGGCCGCTTCTTCTCTTCGCCATCGGGAGATCGGGGGAATCGGGAAGGGGACACGCAGCCGGCGCGAGCCGGGACGAACGATGCGGAGCGAGAAAGATAACTCGTTGCGCCGCAGGGAGGAACCGGGCCCCTCATCCCCCGGCCCCTTCTCCCGAACTGCAGGAGAAGGGGGGA
>DASQLJ010000627.1:0-7524 GCA_035630095.1 Longimicrobium sp. | reverse complement strand
CATGCCGCGGATCACGGCCGACGACGTGCTGCGGAAGGTGGAGCTGTGGGACGCACGGTATCGCGGCCGCTGACGCTGCCGCCCGGCGCCCGCGTCTGCATCGTGCTGCTCACCGCCGTGGGCGACGCGGTGCATGCGCTCCCGGTGCTGAACGCGCTCAAGCGCCACGTCCCCGGCATCCACCTGACCTGGGTGATACAGCCCGGCCCCGCCGGCCTGGTCCGCGGCCACCCGGCGGTGGACGAGCTGGTGATCTTCGACCGCAAACGCGGTGTTCGGGCCTTCCGCGACGTCCGGCGCGAGCTGGCCGGCCGGCGCTTCGATCTCGTCATCCTCCTGCAGCCGTACCTGAAGGCGGCGGTGATCGCCGGCTTCGCGCGCGCGCCGCTGAAGCTGGGGTACGACCGCGCCCGCGCCCGGGACCTGAGCTGGGCCCCGGTGAACCGCCATCTCCCACCGCATCCGCCGCAGCACATCCAGGACCAGTACCTCGAGTTCCTCGCCGCGCTCGGCATCCCCCCCGAGCCGCTGACGTGGGACGTCGGCCCGACGGGGGAAGAGGAAGCGCGCTACGCCGACCTCCTCCCGCCGCATCCGGGCCCGACGGTCGCGTTCGTGGTCGGCACCAGCAAGCCGGAGAAGGAGTGGCCGCCGGAGCGGTACGCCGCGGTGATGGACGCGCTCGCCGAGAGCCATGGCGCGCGCGCCATCCTGGTCGGCGGCCGCTCGCCGCGCGAGAACGCCGCGGCGGACGCGATCGCCCGCGCCGCCGCGCACGCGCCGCTGGACCTGCGCGAGTGGGACCTGCGCCGCGTGGTCCACCTCCTCGGCCGCGCCGACGTGCTGGTGAGCCCGGACACCGGCCCGCTCCACGCCGCGGTCGCGCTCGGCACGCCCACGGTGGCGTTGATGGGCTACACCAACCCCAAGCGCTACGGCCCCTACCGCCGCTTCCCCGACCTCCTCATCGACGCTTTCGGCGACCCCGGCGAGGACTACCCGGTCCACGCCAGGCACCGCCCCGGGAGGATGCAGCGCATCACGGTGGACGAGGTGATCGCGAAGGTGCACCTGGCGCTCAGCCGCTATCCGCGCGACGGCTGAGCGGTCCCCGCGAACTGTCCCGTGTTCCCACGCTGTCCGCTTCGCACCGTTGGGGCCCTGCCGGGTTGACGCACGAGGGTGCCGCATTTACTCTGCTCACTCAGGCAGCTTCTCGCGCTCCCCGACCGATCGCGCCCGTGGAGATCTCGTCCGTCACCCTGCGGGTCCTGCTCCTCTTCTTCCCCGGCGTGCTCTGCGCGCTGCTGGTGGACGCGCTCACCGTCCACCGCGAGCGGACGCCGGTGCAGTTCCTGACGCATGCGTTCGCGCTGGGGATGGGCTCGTACCTGTCGCTGGCGCTGTTGCGCGACGTCGCCGCGGGGGTGGCGAAGTGGCTGCGGCTGCGCGAGCCGATGGACGTGACGTTTTTCGACGCGCTGCTGAACGACCACACACGTATTGCGTGGCGCGAGATCGCGGTGGCGACCTTCGTCGGGTTGCTGCTCACCTGCGTGGTCGCCGCGGCGCTCAACCGGAAGCTGATCGCGCGTGGAGCGAACGCACTGCGGATCACGCGCAAGACGGGCGACCTGGACGTCTGGGGCTTCCTGTTCAACTCACCCGCCGGCGGGCTGGTGACCGTGCGCGACATCGCGCACGACACCGCCTATCACGGTACCGTGGAAGCGTTTTCAGAATCGTCGCAGAACGCCGAGCTGCTGCTGAAGGAGGTAAAGGTCTTCCGCAATTCCACGACATCGAAACTGTACGATGCGTCACGCGTATACATCGCAAGGCCCACGGATTCGCTGGTGATCGAGCCAGCGAAGGAATCACGCGCCGAACGTGGAGAGTCTCATGGATCACGATGAAGTGCCGCCGATCCGGCCGGGAAAGATGTTCAAGGGCGGCTGGAATCCCGACGGGCCGCGCCCCGACCCCGATTTCGTGCCGGCGCCGTTCGGGATTCCCTTCGCACCACCTGTCCAGGGATCTCCTCCGGTCCCGGCCCGGCACGTGGCCCCAGCCGGTTGCCGCCCCGTGAGCACGGAGGTACCCCCGATCCGCCCCGGCAAGATGTTCAAGGGCGGCTGGAACCGGGAGGTCGTGCGGCGGGACAACGATTTCATCCCGGCGCCCTTCGGCATCCCGTTCGCGCCGCCTCCGGCATAACGCGCTGCGTTGGATGACGGAAGCGGGCCCGAACCTGAGGTTCGGGCCCGTTCTTCATCGTGCCTTTGGCTCGTCCGACACGACCGGCGGAGTCTCGGCCGCTCCCTCGTCCGGCGGCTCTCTCGGCGGCTCCTCCGACACTGACGCCGCCGACTCCCCGGCCGGCGTGGCGTCCGCCGCGACCGGCGGCGCGGCGGGGCGTTTGTGCGGCTTCGGCGTCTTCGACAGGTCCAGCCCCTTGGGCCAGTCCTCCCCGTAGCCCTCGCGGAAGGCCGTCCACTCGTCGGGCATCACGATCACGCGCAGCTTGCGGGCGGAGCGCGCCATTCGGCGCAGGTCGCGCTCGCGGCGGGCGCGCGGCACGGGCTCGGCCGCCACGTCGGCCTTGTCGAAATCGATCACGTACACCTCGGCGCCCAGGTCGCCCGCGACCAGCAGGTTGCGCAGGTTCACGTCGGGGTGGCCGACGCCCGCGGCGTGCATCAGCGCCATCTGCCGGCCGGCCTCTTCCAGCACCATGCGTCGCCGCACCTCGTCGGCGCCGGAGTGGTGGAGCCAGGCGGCCAGGTCCTGCGCGTGCGGCACCAGCTCGGTGGCCAGCCAGGCGCGGTACCCCGCCACGCGCCCCGGCCGCTCGATCGCCGCCACCACCACCGGTGCGCGCACCCCGCCGGCCCGCGCGCGCTCGGTCGCCCGCAGCTCGTCGAAGGCTCGGTTGCCGCCGAAGTAGTGCGTGCGGTTGAGCAGGCGCATCACCCCGCCGCGGCGGTAGCGCCGCACCACGATGCGCGCGCCCCCCGGCAGCGTGGTGACCACCGCCGGCTCGCGGCCGCCGGGAAGCTGCTCGTCGACCGTCACCCCGTCGGGGTCGGCCAGGTGCTCGGCGGCGTCTTCCCAGCCGCGGCGCACCAGCAGCCGGGTGCGGCCGTCCAGCATGGGAACGAAGTCGGCCAGCGGGGCCTCGGCGCGCATGTCGCTGTTGCTCATGCTGCGCAAGCTGCGCGTGCGCACCGGGCCTGTCAAATCAGGCCTCTCCGGCGGGCCGCCGCGTTGACCCCGCGCCGCGCCGCGGCTACGTTTCGCCCCCTATGCCAGCACCCGTCAAGCGTCTCCTCTGGGTCGACGACGAGATCGACCTCCTCCGCCCGCACCTGCTGTTCATGCAGGGGCGCGGCTACCACGTGGACGCCGTCTCCAACGGCGACGACGCGCTGGAGCTGCTGCGCCTGTCGCCCTACGACCTGGTGCTGCTGGACGAGCAGATGCCCGGCCGCAGCGGGATGGAGGTGTTCGACGAGCTGCGGAAGATGGACGCGCGGGTGCCGGTGGTGATGGTCACCAAGAGCGAGGAAGACCGCACCATGACCGAGGCGATTGGCCGGCGCGTGGCCGAGTACCTGGTCAAGCCCACCTCGCCGCGCCAGGTCCTCTCCGTGGTCACCCGCCTGCTGGAAGGCAGGCAGCTCGCGCAGCAGCAGGTGGCGCGCGACTTCACCGACCGCTTCCGCGCGCTGAACGCCGGGCGCGCCGAGAACCGCGGCTGGCGCGAGTGGGCGCGCGACTACTCGGAGCTGGTCGACTGGGAGCTGCGCCTGCGCGCCGCCGGCGAGACCGGGCTCCTGGCCGCGCTGGAGACGCTCCTCGACGACTTCCGCCGCGAGTTCTGCGAGTTCGTGTGCGACGAGTACGGCGGGTGGGTGAACGGCGCCGCCGAGCGCCCGCCGCTCTCGGTGGACGTGGTGCCGCAGTTCCTGGCGCCGCTGCTGGGGAGCCGCCAGACGGTGCTGTTCATGGTGATCGACTGCCTGCGCCTGGACCAGTGGCGCACGCTGATCCCCCTGCTGGAGCCGATGGCGACGGTGGAGGAGGCGCTCTACTACTCGATCCTCCCCACCGCCACGCCCTTCTCGCGCAACGCCATCTTCAGCGGCCTCTACCCCGACGAGATCTCGGCGCGGGTCCCCGGGTGGTGGGGGTGGGAGGGCGAGGGGAGCCTCAACTCGTTCGAGGGCGAGCTCTTCCGCGAGCAGGTGCGCAAGCTGGAGGGAGCGTCGCTCCCCGTGCACTACGAGAAGGTGTTCGACACCGGCGACGGCGAGGCGATGCTGCGCCGGCTCCCCGGGTACCTGTCGCAGCACGGCGTCACCGCCATCGTGCTGAACTTCGTGGACCAGCTCACGCACGGCCGCTCGGAAAGCGCGGTGCTGATGGAGGTCGCCCGCGACAAGGAGGCGCTGCGCGCGCTCACCCGGCAGTGGTTCGAGCGCAGCGAGGCGCTCTCCGCGATCCGCGAGGCGCTGCACCGGGGCATCCCCGTGCTGCTGACCACCGACCACGGGTCGATCCACTGCCACCGGCCGGCCACCGTCTTCGCCAAGCGCGACACCACGCAGAACCTGCGCTACAAGTTCGGCGACGACCTGCGCGCCGAGGACCGCTCCACCGCGCTCAGCACCAACGACCCGGCCACGCTCCGCTTCCCCCCCGGGCGGCAGGCGACCAACTACCTGATCGCGCTGGAAGACGTCTTCTTCGTCTACCCCACCAAGCTGCGCCAGTACCAGGCGCGGTACCGCGGCTCGTTCCTGCACGGCGGCGTGAGCCCCGAGGAGATGATCCTCCCGGTGGCGCTGCTCACGCCGCGATGAAGACGTACCTCCGCATCCTGCGCTACCTGCGCCCCCAGCGCGGGACGTTCGCGTTCGCCATCGTGGTGATGACGATCGCCAACGCGCTCGACGCGTTCAGCTTCACCCTGCTGATCCCCTTCCTGGACGTGCTGTTCAACGGCGGCGAGGCGGTGACGCGCGCCGGCGGGATGTTCGGCGGCGGCGCCATCGGCCGCCTGCTGGAGTGGACGGTGAGCGGCGCGGTGCGCGGCCACGACCCGATGGTGGCGCTGCGCAACGTGGTGGCGCTCCTCTTCGGCGTGTACCTGCTGAAGAACGCCGCCACCTACGTGTGGAGCTTCACCGTCACGGTGATCGAGGGCCGCGTCACCCGCGACCTGCGCAACGACATCTACGGGCACCTGCTGCGGCTGGGCTTTCCCTTCTTCCAGCGGATGCGCGCCGGGCAGGTGATCAGCCGGGTGACCAACGACGTGGACCAGATGCGCCAGCTGGTCACCACCAACCTGGCCAAGCTGCTGTCGTCGTTCGTGCAGGCGGCGTTCTACCTCACCGCGCTCTTCCTGCTGTCGTGGCGGCTCACCCTGGTGGCGCTCCTCTTCGTGCCGCTGACGGCGCTGCTCTGGTCGCGGCTGCGACAGCGCCTGCGCCGCGGCGTGGTGCGCGTGCTGGACACCGTGGGCGAGGTCGCCAGTCACGTGCAGGAGACGGTGAGCGGGATCCGGCTGGTGAAGGCGTCGGGGGCCGAGGCGTTCGAGGAGGAGCGGTTCGGCGCGCTCACGCGGCGGCACTACCGCGCGCTGGTGCGCAACGACCGGTGGCGCAAGTTCATCCCGCCCGCCACCGAGATGATCTCGGCCACCACCATCCTGGCGCTGCTCTGGTACGGCACCTGGCTGGTGCTGGGCGAGCGCTCGATGCTCCCCAGCGAGCTGCTGGCGGCGCTCCTCTTCGCGGGGAAGCTGGCGGTGCCGGTGAAGTTCATCGGCCAGTACCCGTCGCAGGTGCAGCCCGGGCTGGCGGCCGCCGAGCGCGCCTTCGAGCTGGTGGACATGCCGGTGGAGGTGCTCGACCGCGCCGACGCCGCGCCTTTCCCCGGCTTCCGCCGCGAGATCCGCTTCGAGCGGGTGGGGTTCGAATACACCCCCGGCGCGGCGGTGCTGGAGGAGGTGGACCTGGTGATCCGCCCCGGCGAGGTCGTCGCCCTGGTGGGCCCCAGCGGCGCCGGGAAGAGCACGCTGGCCGACCTGGTCCCCCGCTTCCGCGACCCCACCGCGGGCCGCATCACCGTGGACGGCGTGGACCTGCGCGAGCTGCGCCTGGCCGACATCCGCGGCATCCTGGGGATCGTGACGCAGGAGACCATCCTCTTCCACGACACCGTGCGCGCCAACATCGCCTACGGCCGCGCCGACGCGCCGCCGGCCGAGGTGGAGGCCGCGGCCCGCGCCGCCCACGCGCACGAGTTCATCCAGGCGCTGCCGCAGGGGTACGACACGGTGCTGGGCGAGAAGGGGACGCGCCTCTCGGGCGGCCAGCGCCAGCGGATCGCCATCGCCCGCGCGCTGCTGCGCAACCCGCCGCTGCTGATCCTGGACGAAGCGACCAGCGCGCTGGACACCGAGAGCGAGCGGCTGGTGCAGCAGGCGATCGACCAGGTGATGGCGCACCGCGCGGTGCTGGTGATCGCGCACCGCCTCTCCACCGTCCGCCGCGCCGACCAGATCGTGGTGATGGACCGCGGCCGCATCGTGGAGCGCGGCACCCACGACGAGCTCCTGCGCCTGAACGGCCTCTACCGGCGGCTGTACGATCTGCAGTTCGCGGTGGGCGACCGCCGTCCGTTCGAGCCCGAGGCGGAGCTGGGGGCGCCGCCGATGGTGGATGCGGCGAGTTGAGGGTGGATTCGGCGCGTTCGGCCGATGATCCAAACAGGTGCGTGAGTTTGGGCATCGCATTGCTTCGAACGCACTTGCGCACCCGTTCCGACCCACCTGTTTCCAGCACCTGTTCGACCCGGTCCGGCGATGCGCCGGCGCCGGAGTAACTACCGACCTACTTGCGATCGCCAGATAGATGAACGTTCCGTTGCTCGACCTGAAGGAGCAGTACCGCACCGTCGCGGACGACGTGATGCGCGCCGTGCAGGGCGTGATCGAGGACCAGCGCTTCATCCTGGGCCCCGTGGTGGACGAGTTCGAGCACCAGGTGGAGGCGGCGCTGGGCGTGAAGCACGCCGTCGGCTGCGCCAGCGGCACCGACGCGATCCTGCTCGCGCTCCGCGCGTTCGACTGCACGGGGGCGGAGGTGGTGACGTCGCCGTTCACCTTCTTCGCCACTGCGGGGACGATCCACAACGTGGGCGCGCGCCCGGTGTTCGCCGACATCGACCCCGACACCTTCAACCTGAGCCCCGAAGCCGCCGAGGCCGCCATCACCGAGCGGACCAGGGCCGTGATTCCCGTCCACCTCTTCGGGCAGATGGCGGACATGACGGCCTTCCGCGCGCTGGGCGACCGCCGCGGCCTGCCGGTGATCGAAGACGCGGCGCAGGCGATCGGCGCGCGGCAGTGCACCCCCGGCGCCGGGTGGATCACCACGGGTACGCTCGCCGACGTCTGCACCTTCTCCTTCTTCCCCAGCAAGAACCTCGGCGCGTTCGGCGACGGGGGGATGA
>DASQLJ010000626.1:0-5123 GCA_035630095.1 Longimicrobium sp. | reverse complement strand
CCTCTCGGGATCCTCCGCACAGTCGAGTGCGAGGACGCCATTGTCGGGTACGTCGGGAGCTTCGTTCGCGAGGGCCTGCGCGAGGTCGCGTACTGGTACGGCCGGGAGCACTGGGGGAAGGGGATCGCGACCGAGGCGCTTTTTCAGTTCCTCGCCGAGGTGCACGAGCGGCCGCTCTTTGCTCGGGTGACCGTGGACCATACGGCCTCCCGCCGCGTGCTTGAGAAGGTTGGCTTCTGCGTCGAGGCGAGGGAGTCCACGGTCGAGACCTCCGGGGACGTGGTCGAAGAGTTCCTGCTGCGGCTGGACTAACCGGGATTTCGTATTGCGACCTGATCAGCGAATGCAGGCGACGAGACCGCGGCCCTATCTTCAGCAGCCGCAGGGTGATCTTGCGGTCGGCGCTTCGGCGCACGTTACTTCGTCATAACGCACGGAACAGAGCGCTATCCCGCCACCGCGCGTACCTATCTGCGTAACGCAACCACAGCGCGAAGGCAGCGGATTGCTTCTCGTCGAAAAGTGGTTCATTGCGAATGCGCGGCGTGGGCGGAAGTAGTTGACGTGGCGATGTAGCTGGGTGCCGGTTTCGCACCTCGATCTCCCCACTTCCCCGGAGAGGACGCCATGGTTCGCGCACTCACATTCCTCGCGCTTGGGTTGGTGGTCGCTTGTGCCACGACGCGGCAGGCACCTACGGCAGGGCTTGGGGGCACCTACGCGCTGGTGGAGGTGGACGGTCAGCCGCTTTCCCCCCAAACGGAGGGGGAGCCAGGCTACATCCTGGACGCCGGCAGCGTCACCTTCGCCTCCCCCGGGCGCTTCACCCTGTATGTTCGCGCCCACCGCGCGGGCACCAGCGAGAGCATGGAGCGCACCCTGGGCGGCACCTACACCGTCGCGGGCACGACGATCACGCTGACGCCCGACGACAGTGCGGAGGCAAGCGGGGCTCCGGAGCCGCTCACAATCGAGCCGGGGGGACGGCTCGTAAGCCGCTCCTCGGGCAAGTCGCTGGTCTTTCAGCGACGCTAACCCTTCACCCGTCGGTGTCCACAACCGCACCGGCAGCCACGCCGCCGAACCAGGCGCTGCAGCTGACGTTTGGCCGAAGTGACGGTGCAGTCCTATAGTCCTGCTCAGCCAAATGCAGCTGAGCTTGGTGTTAGGCCGCTGGACAAACACCGCCGCAGCCGCAGGTGATCGCTCCTGCGGCTGCCGTGTGTTCCATCCTGGTCCGCTCAGGCGGCGAGCCGTCGCACCACCTCTCGCGCGCCCTTCCGGTACACAGTGAGGCACACGAGCTCGTCGTCCGGGTCACGCACCTCTCACCAGCGGCCGTGCTTCTGCTTGGTGATGGTGAAGGCCGGCTTCGCGGCGGCGGCCGCGGGGTCCTTCGGATTCTGAAAGATGTCCTCGCGTTTCGTACAAGCCTCTCCGCAGGGTGGCCCTTGTCCTGTGGCGATCCACGACGTTCCAGGTGCGATGCCGGGATGTAACGCCGTGTTGCAGCAGTGCCACTGACACGCTCCCCTCCATCTTCCAGATCTCCAGCAATCACAATCGCTTACGTAACGACACGCTCGTGGACCGGAGGATGCGACCGCAACATGGGCACACACATCAGTGCCACTTTCACCCCATCATCCTGGAGGAAGATCGTGAAGAAGCTGAACCTGGACCTGACCGCGCTCGAGGTGGAGTCCTTCCAGACCTCCCGGCTGAGCAACTGGGAAGGCACCGTACACGGGCAGGACGACGCCACGGAAGGCGGGGACACGAAGTGCGGCGGCATCCAGACGTGCGGCGACGGCTGCCAGCCCACGGCCGGCGGAAACACGAAGTGCGGCGGCATCCAGACGTGCGGCGAGGGCTGTCAGCCCACGGCCGGCGGGGACACGAAGTGCGGCGGCGTCCACACGTGCGGCGCCGGGTGTAACGCGTGACGCGGGGCGCCCCGCCTGACCGCGGGTCAGGCGGGGCGACTTCATCTCGGGACGCGAACACCGCTCCCGTGCCTCGCGGCACGGGAGCGGCTCTCATTCATGCAGGTCCTCCTGAAACGCGCGGCACGTCGTGCGTCACACGCCCGCCGGCACCTCGGGCTCCGGCGCGGCGCCCGCGTCGGACGCGGCGTCCGCCGGCGCGGAGGCGCCGGCGGGGCGGAAGGCGAGCTGGGCGGCGCCGGGGACGCGGTCCACCACGATGGTGTCGCCGTCCTCGAACTCGCCTTCCAGCACGCGGATGGCGAGCGGGTTCTGCACCAGCCGCTGGATCGAGCGCTTCAGCGGCCGCGCCCCGTACGCTGGGTCGTAGCCCTCCTCGGCGATCAGCGCCTTGGCGGCGTCGGTCAGCCGCAGGGTGATCTTCCGCTCGGCCAGGAGCTGCTCCAGGCGGCGCAGCTGCAGCTCCACGATCGTCTTCAGCTCGGCGCGGCCCAGCGGCGCGAACACGATCGTCTCGTCCACCCGGTTCAGGAACTCGGGGCGGAAGTGGCGCCGCATCTCGCCCAGCACCCGCTTCTCCACCCCCTCGCGCGTGGCGGGATCGCCCAGCCGCTCGGCCTGCTCCAGGATCATCGGGCTGCCGATGTTGCTGGTCATGATGATGACCGTGTTGCGGAAGTTCACCGTGCGCCCCTGGCTGTCGGTCACCCGGCCGTCGTCCAGGATCTGCAGGAGCACGTTGAACACGTCGAGGTGCGCCTTCTCGATCTCGTCGAAGAGCACCACGCTGTACGGGCGCCGCCGCACCGCCTCGGTGAGCTGGCCGCCCTCCTCGTAGCCCACGTACCCCGGCGGCGCGCCGATCAGCCGGCTCACGGCGTGCTTCTCCATGTACTCCGACATGTCGATGCGCACCATCGCGTCCTCGTCATCGAAGAGGAACTCGGCCAGCGCGCGCGCCGTCTCCGTCTTCCCCACACCCGTGGGCCCCAGGAAGATGAAGGAGCCGATCGGCCGGTTGGGATCCTGCATCCCCGCCCGCGACCGCCGGACGGCGTTCGCCACGGCTTCCGTCGCCTCGGGCTGGCCGATCACGCGTTCGTTCAGGTGCTGGTCGAGCCGCGCCAGCCGCTCGCGGTCGCTCTGCAGCATCCGGCTCACGGGGATGCCGGTCCACCGCGCCACCACCTCGGCGATGTCGTCGGCGTCCACCTCCTCCTTCAGGAACTTGCTCTTCGCCTGCAACTCGCCCAGGTGCGTGTCGGCGTCGGCGATCTCCTTCTGCAGCGCGGGGATGGTGCCGTACTGCAGCTCGGCGGCGCGGTTCAGGTCGCCGGTGCGCTGGGCGCGGTCGAGCTCCACCTTCAGCTCGTCCAGCTTCTCCTTGCGGCCGCGGATCTCCTGGATCGCCGCCTTCTCGCCCTGCCACTGCGCCTTCATCCCCGAGCTGCGCTCGCGCAGGTTGGCCAGCTCGCCCTCCAGCCGCTGCAGCCGCTCCTTGCTCTCGGGGTCCGACTCGCGCGAGAGCGCCTGCCGCTCGATCTCGAGCTGCATGATGCGGCGCTCCACCTCGTCGATCTCCTGCGGGAGCGAGTCGATCTCGATGCGCAGCCGGGAGGCGGCCTCGTCGATCAGGTCGATCGCCTTGTCGGGAAGGAAGCGGTCGCCGATGTAGCGGTTGGACAGCGTGGCCGCCGCCACGATCGCCGGGTCGGTGATGCGCACGCCGTGGTGCACCTCGTAGCGCTCCTTCAGCCCGCGCAGGATGGCGATGGTGTCCTCCACGCCGGGCTCGCCCACGTACACCTGCTGGAAGCGCCGCTCCAGCGCCGCGTCCTTCTCGATGTTGGTGCGGTACTCGTCCAGCGTGGTCGCGCCCACCATGCGCAGCTCGCCGCGGGCCAGCGCCGGCTTCAGCATGTTGCCGGCGTCGGGCGAGCCCTCGGTCTTCCCGGCGCCCACGATGGTGTGCAGCTCGTCGATGAACACGATGAACTTGCCGTCGGAGCTGGTGAGCTCCTTCAGCACCGCCTTCAGCCGCTCCTCGAACTCGCCGCGGAACTTGGCGCCGGCCAGCATGGCGGTGATGTCGAGCGACACCAGCGTCTTGTCGCGCAGCCCCTCGGGGACGTCGCCGTGCACGATGCGCTGGGCCAGCCCCTCCACGATCGCCGTCTTGCCCACGCCGGGCTCGCCGATCAGCACGGGGTTGTTCTTGGTGCGCCGCGAAAGCACCTGGATCACGCGGCGGATCTCCTCGTCGCGGCCGATCACGGGGTCGAGCTTGCCGCGGCGGGCGCGCTCGGTGAGGTCCACCGAGAAGCGCTGCAGCGCCTGGTACTTGTCCTCGGGGTTCTGGTCGGTCACGTGGTGGGCGCCGCGCACTTGCTCCAGCGCCTCCAGCAGCGTCTTGCGGGCGGCGCCCTGCGCGCGCAGCAGGTCGCGCACCGACGAGCCCTTCTCGGCCAGCGCCACCAGCAGGTGCTCGGTGGAGACGTACTCGTCCTTGAGCTCGCGCGCCTCCTGCTCGGCCTGGTCGAGCACGGCGTTCAGCTCGCGCGAGATGTGCGGCGACGCGCCGCTCTGCTTGGGCAGGCGCGCGGAGGCGGCGTCGGCTTCGGCGGTGAGCCGGGCCACGTTCACGCCCACCTTCTGCAGGATGGGCACGACGATGCCCTGCTCCTGCTCGAGCAGCGCCTGCAGCAGGTGCAGGTCTTCGATCTGCGGGTTGCCGGCGCGCTGGGCGCGGCTCATCGCGTCCTGCAGCGCCTCGCCCGACTTCACGGTGAGACGATCGGGATTGATCATCGGAGGCCCTCCGGATCTCGTTGGATTTTCGCTCGATTATTCGATTGCGCCCGGAGCCGCGTCGTCTCGCTGGAAGACGCGGGCCACGCCACGGCCGCTGCCGCGAAGCGGGGGCGCCGCTGCATTGTGGAAAAGCGACTTCCGTGCCCCGAAACCTTGCCAAATCGTCAGATATGGAACGTCGGAACCGCCGCGGGGGCAGAGCTTGGCGACGGAGTGGCGGGTTGACGGGGTGGGCGCGTGATCAGGCGGAGAGGGGTTCGACGGAGAGGGGTTCGACGGAGAGGGTTCGACGGAGAGGGTTCGACGGAGAGGGTTCGACGGAGAGGGTTCGACGGAGAGGGTTCGACGGAGAGGGCTCGGCGGAAG
>DASQLJ010000625.1:0-4337 GCA_035630095.1 Longimicrobium sp. | reverse complement strand
AGCATCCCGGCACCGACCCCTTTTCATCGCTCCCGTTCGATCCACGCCCGCGCCCCGGTCGCGCCGGCGCCGGGGCCGCGCGTCGTCCACGCGTGGCGCGCGCGTCGCGCGGCCCCGCGGGCGACACCCCGAAGGCCCTCGCGGCCCGCTCGTCCACGGGCGCCCCGCGGGACGAAGAATCCAGCCGGCCCCGAACCTTGCTCGCCCCTCCCGGATACCCACACCGCGGAACGACCGCACGATGACGGAGTGTACCGTGGCCGAGACGGCCCGCCGCGGCGCGGCGCTGCTGCGCGCGGAAGACCCGGCGCTGCACGCGCTCCTCTGCCGCGAGCAGCGGCGGCAGGCGGAGACGCTGATGATGGTGGCGGCGTCGAGCGTGGCCGACCCGTCGGTGCTGGCGTGCGCCGGCGCGGCGGCGGCCAACACGACCACCGAGGGGTACCCCGGCGCCCGCTTCCACGCGGGGTGCGAGGCGGTGGACGAGATCGAGCGGCTGGCGGTGGCGCGCGCGAAGGCGGCGTTCGGGGCGCGCTACGCCAACGTGCAGCCGCACTCGGGAACCTCGGCCAACCAGGCGGTGATGTTCGGCCTGCTGAGCCCCGGCGACACCGTGCTGGGGCTGGACCTGGACGCCGGCGGCCACCTGTCGCACGGCGCGAAGCCGTCGGTGTCGGGGCGCTACTTCCGCGCGCTGGCGTACGGCGTGGACGCGGAGGGGCGGATCGACTACGCCGGCGCGCGCCGGCTGGCGCTGGAGCACCGCCCGCGGCTGATCGTGTGCGGGGCGAGCGCGTACCCGCGCACGGTGGACTTCGCCCGCTTCCGCGCGATCGCCGACGAGGCGGGGGCGCTCCTCCTGGCGGACATCTCGCACGTGGCGGGGCTGGTGGCGGCCGGCGAGCACCCCAGCTCGATCGACCACGCGCACGTCACCACCACCAGCACCTACAAGCAGCTCTTCGGCCCGCGCGGCGGGCTGATCCTGATGGGGCGCGACGCCGACGCGCCGGCGCCCGACGGGCGGGGGACGCTGGCCGAGGCGGCGCAGCGCGCCGTCTTCCCCTACTTCCAGGGGACCCCCGACCTGGCCGGGATCGCGGCCAAGGCGCGGGCGCTGGGGCTGGTGGCGAGGCCCGAGTTCCGCGCGCTCGCGCGCCGCATCGTGGCCGGCGCGCGCGTGCTGGCCGAGGCGCTCCAGGCGCGCGGGTACCGCGTGCTCACGGGCGGCACCGACAACCACATCGTGCTGATCGACGTGCTGGCGCGCGGGATCACCGGGGTGCAGGCCGAGCGCGCGCTGGAGTCGTGCGGGATCGTGGTGAACAAGAACCGCATCCCCGGCGACACCCGCGGCGCGCTGGTGACCAGCGGGGTGCGGCTGGGGACCAACGCGCTGGCGCTGCGGGGGATGGGCCCCGAGGCGATGCCGGTGTGCGCGGCGCTGGTGGACGAGGTGCTCCGTGCGGTGGAGCCGCGCGGCGAGCGCGAGCACGCGCTGGACCCGGCGGTGCGCGACCGGGTGGCGGGCGCGGTGCGCGCCCTCTGCGCCCGCTACCCGCTCCCGCGCTACCCGCTGGAGCCGGCGAACGCCTCCGCCGTGGAGCGCGCCGACGCGCCGGTGCTCCTTGCCGCCGTCCCGGCCGCCTGAATCGACGATGCTCCGCGCCCCGCTCGCTCCGCAGTCCTTCCCTCCCGCCGCCGACCTGCCCCCCGCGTGGTGGCGGTCGCGGCGCTCCGGCGCCGCCGTCTCCACCCCCCGCCCCGCGGCGGTGGCGGTGGAGGTGGGCGCCGCGCCCGGCCCCGACGCGCTCCTGGCCGCCTTCGCCGCGCTCCTGGCCTGGTACGGCGAGGACGACGACGTGGCGGTGCTGCGCGTGGAGCCGGCGCGCGGCGAGCGGCTGGCGCTCGCGCTGCCGCTGGGCGGCGCGCCGGCCGCGGCCGCCCTCGCCCGCCGCGTCGCGGACTCGATCGCCGCCGCGCGGGTGGCGGGGACGGCGGAGCGGCCGGGCGCACCGGTGTTCGCGTGGCTGGACGCGCCGCCCGCGGGCGACGGGGCGCTGTTCGCGCTCCCCGGCGCGGCGGGGGTGGCGTTCGCCGGGTGGCGCGAGGGGGGCGCGGTGCGCGCGGCGCTGGTGCACGACGCGGCGGTGGTCTGCCCGGCGACGGCGGCGCGGATGGCGGGGCACCTGGCCACGCTGGCCGCCGCGATGGCGGCGACGCCGGACCGGCGCCTCCCCGACCTCCCCGTGCTCACCCCGGCCGAGCGCGACGAGCGGCTGCGCTGGAACGCCACGGACGCGGAGTTCCCGTGCGGCCTCTGCCTCCACCAGGCTTTCGAGGGGCGCGCCGACGCGGCGCCGGACGCTCCCGCGATGGTGTACGGGGACGAGAGCTGGAGCTACGCCGAGGTCGAGGCCGCCGCCAACCGCCTGGCACGCCACCTCCGCCGGCGCGGGGTGGGGCCGGAGAGCCGGGTGGGGATCTGCGTGTCGCGCGGCCCCGGCGTGGTGGTGGCGATCCTGGGGGTGCTGAAGGCGGGCGGCGCCTACGTTCCGCTCGACCCGGCGTACCCGGCCGAGCGGCTGGCGTACATGCTGGAGCGCTCCGCGGTCCGGGTGCTGGTGACCGAGTCGGCGCTGCGCGGCGCGCTCCCCGGCCTGGGGCTGGACACCGTCCTCCTCGAAGCGGACGCGGACGCCATCGCCCGCGAAGACGCGTCGCGGCCGGAGAGCGGGGTGGCGCCGGCGAACCTGGCGTACGTGATCTTCACCTCGGGCTCCACGGGGCAGCCCAAGGGGATCGCGCTGGCGCACCGGGGGGTGGTCAACAACCTGTGGGACCTGAACCACGCCCACGGCGTGGGCCCGGCCGACCGCGTCCTCCTCCTCTCGTCGCTCTCCTTCGACATGAGCGTCTACGAGACGCTGGGGATCCTGGCGGCGGGTGGCGCGGTGGTGATCCCCACGGCCGACGAGGCGCGCGACCCGGCGGCGTGGGCGGCGCTCTGCCGGCGGCACGGGGTGACGGTGTGGAACTCGGCCCCGGCGCTGCTGGGGATGCTGGCCGAGCACGCCGAGGCGCGGCCGGACGAGGCGCCGCGGGGGCTGCGGCTGGCCTTCCTGGGCGGCGACTGGGTCCCCGTGGCACTCCCCGACCGGGTGCGCGCGTGGGCGCCGGGGCTGCGCGACTTCATCGTGATGGGCGGCGCGACCGAGGCGTCGATCCACTCGATCATCTTCCCCGTCCACGCGGTCGACCCGGCGTGGCGGAGCATCCCGTACGGCGTGCCGATGGCCAACCAGCGCGCCTGGGTGCTGGACCGCCACCTCCGCCCGGTGCCGCTGGGCGCGGCGGGGGAGCTGTACCTGGGCGGGATCGGCCTGGCGCGCGGCTACGTGGGCCGCGCCGGCTTCACCGCCGAGCGCTTCGTCCCCGACCCGGTCTCGGGCGAGGCGGGGGCGCGGCTGTACCGCACGGGCGACCGCGCGCGCCACTTCGCCGACGGGACGATCGAGCTGCTGGGCCGTATCGACCACCAGGTGAAGATCCGCGGCTTCCGCATCGAGCCGGGCGAGGTGGAGACGGCGATCCGTCGGCATCCGTCCGTCGCGCGCGCCGTCGTGGCCGCCTGCGACGACGGCGGCGAGAAGCGGCTGGCGGCGTGGATCGTCCCCGCGGACGGCGCCGCCGCGCCGCCGGCCGCGGCGCTGCGGGAGATGCTGCGGGAGACGCTGCCGGACTACATGGTCCCCGCGGCGTTCGTCCCCATCCCCCGGCTGCCGCTGACGCCGAACGGGAAGCTGGACCGGAAGGCGCTCCCCGCGCCCGCGTGGGGCGGCGAGGGCGGCGGCGTGGCCCCGCGTACCGCGACGGAGACGGCGATCCACGCGGAGGCCGTGGCGCTGCTCGGCTCCGACACGCTGGGGGTGGAGGACGACTTCTTCGACGCCGGCGGCCACTCGCTGGCGGCGACACGGCTCCTGGCCCGCATCCGCACCCGCTTCGGGATGGAGGTCCCGCTCCGCGCCTTCTTCGCCGCGCCCACCGTCGCCGCCCTCGCCGCCGTGGTCGAGGCGGCAGTGGAGGCGGGGAGCGACGCGGGACGGGGGAGCACGGGCGAAGGCGTGCTCCCGCTCCGTCCGCGCGCGGACGAGGGCCCGGTCCCGGCATCGTTCGCGCAGGCGCGGATCTGGTTCGCCGACCGGCTGGAGCCGGGGCTGGCGGCGTACAACATCACGCAGGCCGTGCGGCTGGACGGGCCGCTGGACGCCGCGGTGCTGGAGCGCGCGCTGCGCGAGATCGTCCGCCGGCACGAGGCGCTGCGCACCACCTTC
>DASQLJ010000624.1:0-4918 GCA_035630095.1 Longimicrobium sp. | reverse complement strand
ACCGCAAACGCTCCGTCACGCGATCCGATTGCTTCCACGGCATTTCTCTCCTTTTGCCCAGGTGAGATCACTTCTGCCGTGTCAATCATCCTCCCGGTCTGCCGTGTCAACAATCTACCCGGTCTGGACCGTCTCGGCCCTCCGGGCGCGAATCCCTCACGCAAACCGCGCCTGCTCGCGGCACGGAGTTCGTGGGATCCGTATCACCCCCTCTCGTCTCAGGACACGTTCCTCGGCGACCCCCGCACCTGACGGAGGGGACCGAGTTGGCGACTTCTCGAATCCGCGGAGATGCGACGGCCGCCGCCGCGCGATTCCTGCATTCCTTGCGCATTCGGCAAGAATCTTCCGGCCGGGAGGCGACGTTTTCCGCGCGGGCGAAGGAACGGCGCGGAGAACGGCGGACGCGGCGGTTGGCAGAGGAATTGCGAGTTCGTGCGTATCTGGGCTTTCCCGGTCCGACTCGGCGTCGGGTGCCGGAGAAACCTTGTTCCCCCGGGGCGGCGCCACTAGAATGTCGCCTTGCTCACCCTGTCCACCGTCCCGCGAGCCACGCACGCCGTGCACACCTTTTCCCGCTGCTCCCGCGCCCCGAACGGCCCCCGCGAGCCGGCCTTTGGCGCCGTGACGCGCGGCGCCGGCGTTCCCGGCCGGGCGTGGAAAGGGACGGGCGCGTGAGCGTGGCCGCCGAGCGGGAGGCCCTGGGCGACGCCGTGCTGGAGTGCGCGCCCGTGGGCATCGCCGCGTGCGACCGCGACCTGCGCTGGGTGTCGTGGAACGCGGCGATGGAGGGGGTGACGGGGATCGCCGCGCGCGACGCGCTGGGCGCGCTGGTGGACGACGCGCCGTGCGCGCTGGCGGGCGAGGCGCCGCGGGCGGTGCTCTCCACCGTGCTGAACGGGGTGACGGTGGACCTGGGCGACGTGCCGCTGGGCGACGCCGCCGAGCCGCGCACGCGCTGGGCCGCCGTGCGCTGGTCGCCGCACCGCGGGCCCGAGGGCGAGGTGGCGGGCGCCGTCGTGGTGGTGCAGGACGTCACCGCGCGCCGCCGCGACGACGCGCAGGCGCTGCGGCTGGCCGCCATCCCGCGCGAGTCGCCGAACCCGGTGATCGAGTGCGACCCCCACGGCGAGGTCATCTACGCCAACCCGGCCACAGGCCACGTGGTGGCCGAGGTGGGCACGCCGCTGGAAGACGGCTTCCTTCCCCGCAACCACCGCCAGCTCGTCGCCGCCGCCCTGGCCACCGGGCAGCCGATGCGCACGGTGGAGGTGGACGTGGACGACCGCGTCTTCTCGTGGACCTACCACCCGCACCCGCAGCTCGGGGTGGTGCACCTCTTCGCCGACGACATCACCGCGCGACGGGCGGTGGAGGACCAGCTCCGGCACGACGCGCTGCACGACGCGCTGACCGGGCTTCCCAACCGTCACCTGTTCATGGAGCGGCTGGCGCGCGCCGTCCTGCAGGAGCGCCGGCGCGAGGGGTACCTCTTCGCCGTCCTCTTCCTGGACCTCGACCGCTTCAAGGTGGTGAACGACTCGCTGGGCCACTCGGTGGGCGACGAGCTGCTGGTGGCGGTGGCGGGGCGGCTGAAGAACTCGGTGCGCGAGACCGACACCGTGGCGCGCTTCGGCGGCGACGAGTTCGCGGTGCTGCTGGACGACATCGGCGCGGTGGAGGACGCCATCCGCGCCGCCGACCGGATGCAGCAGGGGCTGGCGTCGCCGGTGTCGCTGAGCGGCTACGAGGTGTTCACCTCGGCCAGCATCGGCATCGCGCTGAGCTCCACGGCGTACGGGCGCCCCGACCACCTGCTGCGCAACGCCGACATGGCGATGTACCGGGCCAAGGCGGCGGGCACCGGGCGGCACGAGCTCTTCGACCGGGCGATGCACGCGCTGGCGCTCACCCGGCTGCAGATGGAGACCGACCTGCGCCGCGGGATCGAGCGCGACGAGTTCGGGCTGCACTACCAGCCGATCGTGGACCTGCGCACCGGGCGGATCGCGGGGGTGGAGGCGCTGCTGCGCTGGAAGCACCCCGAGCGCGGCTGGATCGCCCCCACCGACTTCGTCCCGCCGGCGGAGGAGACGGGGCTGATCCTGCAGATCGGCCGGCGCGTGCTGGGCGACGCCTGCCGCCAGCTCGGGGCGTGGCAGGCGGCCACCCCCGCGGCCGCGGGGCTGAGCGTGAGCGTGAACCTCTCCGTGCGCCAGTTCAGCCAGGCCGACCTGGTGGAGCAGGTGCGCGACGCGCTGGACGAGGGCGGGATCCCCGCCCACCTGCTGCGGCTGGAGATCACCGAGAGCGTGGTGGTGGACAACCTGGAGGCCGCGGCGGCCACGCTGGGCCGGCTGCGGGCGCTGGGCGTGCGCGTGTACCTGGACGACTTCGGCACCGGCTACTCGTCGCTCAGCTCGCTGCACCGCCTCCCCATCGACGCGCTGAAGGTGGACCGCTCGTTCGTGTCGCGGATCGGCGAGGGGGGCGGCGAGCAGATGGTGGGGACGGTGGCCACGCTGGCGCGCAACCTGGGCGTGGCGGTGGTGGCCGAGGGGGTGGAGACCCTCTCCCAGCTCCACGCCCTGCGCGCGCTGGGGTGCGAGTACGCGCAGGGCTTCCTGTTCTCCGAGGGCGTGGAGGCCGGGGCGCTGCTGGCGCTGCTGGAGTCGGCGCCGCGCTGGTAGCGCCGCCGGGGCCGCGGCTCCGCGACGGCGCGGGCCAAAAGGCGCGAAAACGGGGGCCGCGGGAAGAAACCCTTTGCCCGGCCGCCGGGGACGCGCCTATCTTCGCAGGTAAGGCAAAAACACCGGTTTCCGGCCCCGCGCGTCCGCTGCGCCACCGCGGCCGTGCGGGGCACGCGTCACCCCCAGCCCGCTTCCTCGCCCCACCCCCCGGGTCCGCATGGTCCCACCTCCCTCGGCGCCGCACCCCCCGCTGAACGGGCAGCTCGCCCGCCTGGTGGAGCAGTTCTTCGGCTCGCCCGACGCCGTCCCCTCCGGCCTGCACGAGTTCCTGGGCGCGGTGGACCAGGCGCTGGAGAGCGCGGAGGAGGAGCGCGCCCTGCTGCGCGCCGGCGTGGGCGACGCCGGGCGCGAGCTGCTGGAGCGCTATCGGCGGCTGCAGGGCGACCTGCGCGAGCACGGGCGGGTGGAGGCGGCGCTGCGCGAGAGCGACCGCCAGTTCCGTGAGCTCGCCGACCACGTCGCCGCCGCCACCTTCGTCTACCGCGGCCACCGCTTCCTCTACGTGAACGCCGCGGGCAGCGAGCTCACCGGCTACCCAGCCGAGGAGCTGCTGCGGCTGAACTTCTGGGACGTGGTGCACCCCGACGACCGCGAGGTGGTGCGCGGGCGGGGGATGGCGCGGCAGCGGGGGGAGAACGTGCCCGGCCGCTACGAGTTCCGCATCGTCCGCAGGAGCGGCGAGGTGCGCTGGGTCGACTTCACCGCCGGCGCGGTGAGCTACGCGGGGGAGCCGGCGGCGCTGGGCACCTGCTTCGACGTGACCGCGCGCAAGGAGGCCGAGGAGGCGCTGCAGCGGCAGGCGCTCACCTTCGAGAACCTGTACGACGCGGTGCTGATCAGCGACGCCGCGGGGCGCATCACCGACTGGAACCCCGCGGCCGAGCGCATCTACGGCTTCACCCGCGGCGAGGTGCTGGGCCGCACCGCGGTGGACCTGTGGCTGCACCCCGACGAGGCGGCCGACCTGAACCGCCGCATCGTCGAGGCGGTGGAGAGCGAGGGGCGCTGGCAGGGCGAAGTGCGCTTCGTGCGCAAGGACGGCTCGCGCGGGGTGAGCGAGACGCTGGTGCTGCCGCTGCGCGACGCGCACGGGAAGCCGCTGGGCGCGCTGGGGGTGAACCGCGACGTCAGCGAGCGCAAGCGCGCCGAGGAGGCGCTGCGCACCAGCGAGGAGCGCTTCCGGCTGATGCTCACCGGCACGCAGCAGCTCTTCTTCTACGTGCACGACCTGGACGGCGTGTACGAGTACCTGTCGCCGAGCGTGGGGGACGTGCTGGGCTACCCGCCCGAGGCGCTGCTGGGCCAGCCGTACACCTTCCTGCACACCGGCCACGCGATGGACCGCGAGGTGGAGGACCAGACCGCGCGCACCATCGCCACCGGCGTTCCCAACACCTACCTGGTCTTCGCGCGCCACGCCGACGGGCGCACGGTGGCGCTGGAGCTGGTGGAGACCGCGGTGCGGCGCGGCGGCCGCGTGCGCGGGGTGCAGGGGTTCGCGCGCAACGTGACGGAGCGCATCCGCGCCGAGGAGGCGCTGCGCGACAGCGAGGAGCGCTACCGCTCGCTCTTCGAGGAGAGCCGCGACGCCGTGTACATGAGCACGGCGGACGGGCGGATGGTCTCGGCCAACCAGGCCATGCTGGAGATGTTCGGCCTGGCGCGCGACGACCTGCGCACCATGCGGCTGGAGGACCTGTACTTCGACGCGTCGGACCGGCAGCGCTTCCGCGACGAGATCTTCCGCGCCGGCTACGTGCGCGACTACGAGCTGCGGCTGCGGCGGCGCGACGGCGCCGCCATCCACTGCCTGGTCTCCAGCACCGTCCGCCGCACGCCGGACGGGCGCCCCGACGGCTTCCAGGGGATCATCCACGACATCACCGCCCGCAAGCGCGCCGAGGACCAGCTCGCCTACGGCGCGCTGCACGACGCGCTGACCGGGCTGCCGAACCGCGCGCTCTTCGTGGACCGCCTGAGCCAGGCGCTGGAGCGGGTGCGGCGCGGCGGCGAGCGGCCGTTCGCGGTGCTCTTCCTGGACCTGGACCGCTTCAAGGTGGTGAACGACTCGCTCGGCCACGGGCTGGGCGACCAGATGCTGGTGGCGATCGCGCAGCGGCTGGAGGGGGTGCTGCGGCCGGGCGACACCGCGGGGCGCTTCGGGGGCG
>DASQLJ010000623.1:0-22454 GCA_035630095.1 Longimicrobium sp. | reverse complement strand
TGGGCGCGCGCTACGGCCAGCTCCCCTTCCGCTGGACGGGGACCGCCGAGTTCCCCAACGAGCGGGCGGTCACCGCCGGCTTCGGCCTGGGCTTCGGCGGAGGCGCGGCGCTGATCGACGCCTCGGCCGAGCGCGGCTGGCGTGGCGGGAGCGCCGCGGGGGTGGACGAGCCGTACTGGCGCTTCTCGTTCTCGCTGCAGGTGCTGGGGCGGTAAGCTTCGGGGGGCGAGCGTCCCGCGGTGAGGCAGGTTTCCCCCCGTCCGGCGATGCCCGGGCGGGGGGATTTGCCTTTGGGGACGGCGTTGAGCAAGTTGGAGGGCGAGCGTGTCATACCGAGTTCGAAGCGTCGGTGCCGGGGCCGAAACGGAAGAGCCGGGTGCGGGCGTGTCCCTCCGCTGCGCTCCGGGCCGGGCTTCGCGCGCCGTAGGCAACGATACCGCCGTTGCCAACGGCGCCGAGCCGCCGTCGCGCCAGGGCCCCTCTTGTCCCTGAGACGTCGACGCGGGCGCGCCGGCGTCTCGGCCCTCCGGGCGCGAATCCCTCACGCAAACCACTCCGCGGCGGCGGGCCAGCCTCGTCTTCCGAACGCCGTCCGTCCAGCCGCTCCTCTCCGCGCTCTCACCCGGAGGATCGAATGACCGACGATCGCGAGCACCCGTCCCACGCCGGGCACGCCGACGGCGGGATCAGCCGGCGCCGCTTCGCCGCCGTCTCGGGGGCGGCGCTGCTGGGATCCATCCTCGGCGCGCCGGGGAGCCTCGCCGCGCTTGAAGCCGGGTCGACGCGACGCTCCGCTCGCGGCGTGGCGGGCACGTTCGAGCTGCGGGTCACCATCGTCGGGCTGTGCTTCTTCGTGCCGGACCCGGTCACGAGGCGGATGCACGTGCTGATGCCGAACACGACCGGGCACGCGCACGGAGGCGTGAGCCGGCACGTGGCCCGCCTGCTCTACGATGCGGCCCACGAACGGGCTGGTTCCGCCGAGCTCGCCGGGGCGGCGGTGACGGTGCCGCTGGAGAACGGGTCGCTGGACCTGGCGCGGCTCGGACGGCCGCTCGACCTCGCGCTGCCGGGCACCGTGGTGGACGTGAGCCCGATCGTGCGTGACGGCGTGAGCCGCGAAACGCTCTCCGGCGACGCCGCGGGACGCCTGCGCGCGCGCCTGAGCTTCGATGCGGGAAGGATGTCGGCGCCGAGCCCCGCATTGCGCTGGGACCTGGGCCCGTACCGCCGCCAACGGATGGCGAACGCGGTGGAGTGGACGATTCCCGGCATCCGGGGCGACGAGATCGAGCTTCCGACGCTGGGCCTCGACGGGCGGCCCGGCCCGGCAATCCGCGCGCTGCACCCGGTGAACGGGATGGTGGATCTCGTGATCCTGCACGTCGTTCCCGAAGAAGTGCTTCCGTTCGGCCGCGCCCCGGAGCTTCCACGGCCGGGCTTCGCCTCGACCGATTTCGGAGCGTACTACGGCCTGTTCGAGAACCCGGCGGATCGCCCGCTGCCGCGCTTCGTCGGCGACGACGAAACGCCGGGTGCGGTGCAGGTCGCCTTCCGCGGCACACCGGCGCGGCAGCGGACGGCGTTCGGGAGCACACCATGGGCGTGCCTGGTGGGCGGAGGGACGGTCAAGCGCGGCTGAGGGCCGGGCGGGAACGGACTGATCGTCCCGCGCCGACTCGCGGACGTGCGAGAACCGCGGCGCCGCGCCCTCTCCGGCCGCCTGAGGGCGTCCACCTCTCCCGTTCCGGGAGAGGTCGTGAGGCTGGGTGCCGTTCGCGCCCGCCGTTTCGGTGGTCCACGGAGGATAAAACCGGCCGGAGTGCACGGACGCGTGAGGGATGCGCGCCCGGAGGCCGCGTTGGGCACGGCGGTATCGTGCCCTACGCGGCGCGCAGCCCGGCCCCGCGCAGCGGGGACACGCCCAGGCCCCCCGCGGTTCCCAAGTCGTTCACGAGCAGGCACTTCCGAGCCACCCGCGCCGGCCCGTTCCTTGCGCCCGACGCCAGGGACCGGAAACCTTTTGCCGGGCGCGGGTTTATCAATTCCGCAGCGGCCTTTTCCGCCACCCACGGCGGCGCCGCACGAGTGACTTTCCGGAGGCATGATGAAGCTGAAGCGTACCGTCGTGGCGCCCGCGCTGGTGGCAGGCGTGGCCCTGGTGTCGGGGGGCTGGCTGCTGCAGCAGGGGGTGAACGGCCAGCAGAGCGTGTTCCAGCGCGCGCGCATCTTCGACGAGGTGCTGCAGTACGTGGAGACGCGCTACGTGGAGCCGCAGACCGAGAGCGACCTCTACCAGAAGGCGATCGAGGGGATGCTGCACCAGCTCGGCGACCCCCACACCACCTTCATGACGGCCGACGAGTACGCGCAGCTCCACCTGCAGACCACCGGCGAGTACGGCGGCCTGGGGATCCAGATCGCCCCGCGCGAGGGGTACATCACGGCGGTGGGCGTGCTCCCCGAGACGCCGGCCGAGCGCGCCGGGATGCGGGTGGGCGACGCGCTGCTGGAGGTGGACGGCAAGGACGCCAAGGGGTGGACCGACGACTTCGCGGTGAAGCAGCTGCGCGGCCCCGTGGGCACCCCGGTGCGCCTGAAGGTGCGCCGCGTGGGGGTGGACCAGCCGATCACCTTCACCATCAACCGCGAGGAGATCCACGTCCGCTCGGTGCCGTACGCCTACATGGCGGCGCCCGGGGTGGGCTACGTGGACCTGACCATCTTCGCGCAGACCAGCACGCAGGAGCTGCGCGCCGCCATCGACCGGCTGCGGGCGCAGGGCGCGCGCAAGCTGGTGCTGGACCTGCGCGGCAACCCCGGCGGGCTGCTGGACCAGGGCGTGGCGATCAGCGACCTGTTCCTGAAGCGCGGCCAGAGCATCGTGGAGACGCGGGCCCGCGACCCGCGCGAGAGCGAGACCTTCCGCGCCACCACCGACGAGGCGTACGACCTGCCGATGGTGGTGCTGGTGGACCCCTACAGCGCCAGCGCCGCCGAGATCGTGGCGGGCGCGCTGCAGGACCACGACCGCGCGCTGGTGGTGGGGAGCACCTCGTACGGCAAGGGCTCGGTGCAGTCGCTCTTCCGGCTGTCGGGCGGCAACTTCCTGAAGATGACCACGGGGAAGTGGTACACACCCTCGGGCCGCAGCATCCAGAAGCCGTACCGGGCCGAATCGGGGGACGACGCCGAGGCCGACACGGCGGTGATGGACACCAGCGCGGCCGCGCAGAACGACACCACCAAGCGCCGGGCGTACCGGACGGACGGCGGGCGCACGGTGTACGGCGGCGGCGGCATCGTGCCCGACCTGATCGTGCGCGACACCACCACGCTGGCCGAGCGCGCGCTGATCACCGCGGTGTCGAAGAAGGCGGCCACCTACACCGACGTGCTGATGCGCTACGCGGTGGAGTTCGAGCGCCGCACGCCGGGGCTCGCGCAGAACTTCCAGGTGACGCCCGAGATGCGCCGCGAGCTGTACGACCGCCTGCGCCGCGCCGGGGTGGAGGTCACCCCCGAGCAGTGGGCCGGCGGCCAGCGCTGGATCGACCTGCAGATCGGCAACGAGATCGCCAGCTCGCGATTCGGGCGGGCGGTGGCGGCGCAGCGCAACGACGTGGCCGACCGCACCCTGCAGGAGGCCGTGCGCCTGCTGCAGCGGGCGCCCACGCAGGCCGCGCTCTTCCGCGAGGCCGAGGCGCAGCGCGTGGTGCAGGCGCAGACGCAGCGGCCGGCCGCAGTACGGCCCGCCGCGGTGCGGCCCGCCCAGGCGCCGCGGTAAGCCGCGCCGGTTCGGCGGATCGATGACACCGGGGGAGCGGCGCGGCCGCTCCCCCGGTGCCGTTCGCGCCCCGTGCATCCTTCATCCGACGAGATCGTCGCGCGCAGCGTATATCGTTCGGCGAAAAGTCAGAAACGATAGCTCATATCACGCAGAGCAGCAGAGGAGCAGAGGATTTTGGTCGTTCTCTGCACCTCTGCTGCTCTGCGTGAGATTTACGAGCTCGATCACCTCGCCGATCTCTGCACGGTGGGATGACACCGCCCTCGCAGGCAGGTGCGGTTCCCCGGCGACGCGGTTCCTGGCCGGATCTCTCCGCCTCACGTTTTCGGGCAGCGCTGGACCGATGGTTGCGCCGCTGGCCGCTTCGTGGCGCACCGTTGCCCCTGCACGGGAGGGCTGTATCTTCACGTGTCCAGAGCAGACGGAAACGGGGATGAGCGACGAGACCGAAACGGGGTGCCGGGTGGAGCTCACGCGGGGCGCGGTGGTGGAGAGCCGCCACCGCGTGCACGTGGCCGTGGTGGACGCCGAGGGTCGCCTGCGCGCCTTCGCCGGCGACCCCGACCTGGTCACCTACCTGCGCTCGGCGGCCAAGCCGCTGCAGGCGCTGCCGCTGGTGGACGACGGCGCCTTCGACCGCTACGGGATGACGCTGGAGGAGCTGGCGCTGTGCTGCGGCTCGCACTCGGGCTCCGCCGCGCACACCGCGGTGGCCGAGGCGATCCTGGCGAAGGCGGCGATGACCAGCGACGGGCTGGAATGCGGCCCCCACGCCCCCTTCGACGACGACGCGCGGCGCGCGCTGGAGGAGGCGGGGCTGGCCGCCGGCCGCGTGCACAACAACTGCTCGGGGAAGCACGCGGGGATGATGATGCTGGCCCGCGCCCGCGGGTGGGACTCGGCCGGCTACCATCGCCCGGAGCACCCCGTGCAGCAGCGCGTGCTCGGCGAGGTGGCGCGCTGGACCGGGCTGCCGCTGGAGGCGATCGGGCTGGCGGTGGACGGGTGCGGCGTGGCCTGCTTCGCCATGCCGCTGCGGCAGATGGCGCTGGCGTTCGCCCGCTTCGCCGCGGCGGTGCGCACGGGCGAGCGCGGCCCCGCCACCGTGGTCCAGGCGATGACCGAGCACCCGGAGATGGTGGCCGGCGAGGGCCGCATCGACACCGCGCTGATGCGGGTGGCGGCCGGGCGGCTGTTCGCCAAGACGGGGGCGGAGGGGATGTACTGCGTGGGCGTCCCCGGCGCCGAGCTGGGGATCGCGCTGAAGGTGGACGACGGCGCGAGCCGCGCCGTGGCCCCCGCCGTCCTGGGCGTGCTGCGCGAGCTGGACCTGATCAGCGAGGACGACCTGGGCGAGCTGCACGCCTTCGCCTACCCCGACCTGCTGAACACGCGCGGCGAGGTCGTGGGCCAGGCCAGCGCGGCGATCCGCCTGCGGACGCCGGATGCCTGACGCGGCGGACGCCGGGCGCCGCGCGCTGCTGGAGGTGGCCGCGGCGCTGGGGACGCGCGACCCGGCCGCCGTCCGAGCCGCGCTGGCGGTGGCGGAGCGGGCGGACGCGATCGCCGTGGAGGAGGTGATCCTCCAGTCGCACCTGTTCGTGGGCTTCCCCGACGCGCTGAACGCGCTCGCCGCCTGGCGCGACCTCTCCGGCGCGCCGGCCCCGGCGGGGCTGGGGGAGGACCCGGCGGGGTGGGAGGCGCGGGGCGAGCGGGTGTGCGAGGCGGTGTACGGGCGCAACTACCTGAAGCTGCGCGAGAACGTGCGCGGGCTGCACCCCGACTTCGAGGGGTGGATGGTGGCGGGCGGCTACGGCCGGGTGATCGGCCGGCCGGGGCTGGACCTCGCCACGCGCGAGCTGTGCATCGCCACGCTGCTGGCGGTCTGGAACGTGCCACGCCAGCTGCACAGCCACCTGCGCGGCGCGCTGAACGCCGGCGCGAGCGTGACGGAGGTGGACGAGGCGGTGGAGGTGGCGTGCGGCAGGGTGGACGCCGGCGCCGCCGCGCGGGTGCGCGCCCTGTGGGGCGAGATCCGCGCGAAGGCGGACGGAGGCGGGTGAGAAGGGCCGGTGTCGGCGGGTGGAAATCGATCAAGGGCGAGCGAGGTCGGCGGTGTTCCTGGACTATGTGGAGATCCTGGTGAAGGCGGGCGACGGCGGGCCGGGGGCATCCTCGTTCCGCCGCGAGTCGTTCGCGCCCCGCGGCGGCCCCGACGGCGGCGACGGCGGCCGCGGCGGCGACGTGCTCCTGCGCGCCGACGGGCAGATGACCACGCTGATGGACTTCCGCTTCCGGCAGAAGTACGCGGCGCCGAACGGCAACCGCGGCGAAGGCACCAACTCCACCGGCCGCAGCGGCGAGGACTTGGTCCTGCGCGTCCCCCCGGGCACCGTGGTGCGCGACGTGGACACCGAGGAGGTGCTGGGCGAGCTGGTCGAGGACGGGGAGGAACTGGTCGTCGCGGCCGGCGGGCGGGGGGGATGGGGGAACGCGCGCTTCGCCACCTCCACCAACCAGGCGCCCCGCCGCGCGGACCCCGGCATCCCCGGGGTGGAGCGGCGGATCGCGCTGGAGCTGAAGCTGATCGCCGACGTGGGGCTGGTGGGCGAGCCCAACGCGGGGAAGTCGACTTTCCTCTCCGCCATCTCGGCGGCCACGCCCAAGGTGGCCGACTACCCGTTCACCACGCTCACGCCCAACTTGGGCGTGGTGCAGCTCACCGGGCACCGCACCTTCGTGGTGGCCGACATCCCCGGGATCATCGAGGGGGCGCACGAGGGGAAGGGGCTGGGGCACCAGTTCCTCCGCCACATCGAGCGCACCCGCACGCTGGCGCTGATGATCCCCGCCGACGCGCTGGAGCCGCAGGCCGAGTACGACAAGCTGCTCGAGGAGCTGCGCGCCTACTCGGCCGAGCTGGCGGCCAAGCCGCACGTGGTGGTGTTCACCAAGGCCGACCTGCTCCCGCCCGACTGGCCCGAGCCGGCCGTGGCGGCGCCGGACGCCTGGGGCCAGTTCACCGTCTCCTCCGTGGCGCGGCGGGGGCTGGACTCGCTGCTGGAGGGCCTCTGGCAGCACGCCGCGCGCGTGGTGGAGGAGGAGCGGGCGCACGGCGACGAGCCCGAGCCCTGGCGGCCGTAGGCGATGCCTCCCTCCGGTGACGCGCTGGAGCCCGTGCTCCGGCTGGCGATGGTGGACGGCATCGGCCCGGCGCGGCTCTCCGTGCTCGTCGCGCGCTTCGGCTCGCCCGAGCGGGTGCTGGCGGCGAGCGCGGAGGCGCTGGCGGCCGTTCCCGGCTTCGGGCCGGAGCTGGTGAAGCGGCTGCGCGCCGCCGCGGGGGACGAGGGCCGGCAGCGCGTGCGCGCCGCGATGGAGTCGCTGGACCGCGTCGGCGCCGTGGTGCTCACGCCGCAGGACCCGGCGTATCCCGGGGCGTTCCGCACCCTCCCTGACCCGCCCTACCTCCTCTTCGCCATCGGCGACCTGGGGCTGCTCGGCTCCGCCGGCCTGGGCGTGGTGGGCACGCGCTCGCCGACGGAGTACGGGCGCCGCGTCGCCACGTCGCTGTCGGGCGAGCTGGCGCGCGCGGGGCTGACCATCGTGAGCGGGATGGCGCGCGGGATCGACTCCGCCGCGCACGCGGCGGCGCTGGACGCGGGCGGGACGACCGTGGGCGTGCTGGGCCACGGCATCGACCGCGTCTACCCGCCCGAGAACGGGAAGCTGTTCGCGCGCGTGGGCGAGCGCGGCCTGCTGATCACCGAGCTGGCGCCGGGCGAGGAGCCCAACGCCGGCAACTTCCCCCGCCGCAACCGGCTGATCGCGGCGCTGAGCCTGGGCGTGCTGGTGGTGGAGATGGGGGAGAAGAGCGGCGCGCAGCACACCGTGACCTACGCGCTGGAGCAGGGGAAGGAGGTGTTCGCCGTCCCCGGCCCCGTGGGCTCGCCGCAGAGCGCGGGCACCAACCAGCTCCTGAAGGAGGGCGCGCGGCTGGTGACCTCCGCCGCCGACATCCTGGAGGAGCTGCGCGGCGTGGGCCACGCCTTCGCGGCCGTCAGCGGCCCCGCGTCGCCCGAGAACCCCGACGTCCCCCCGCCCCCGCCGCCCGACCTGGCCCCCGACGAGGCCAAGGTCTACGCCGCGCTGACCGCCGACGCGAAGCACGTGGACGACATCGCCGGCGCGACGGGGCTGGCGCCCAGCAACGTGCTGGCCGCGCTCCTCGGCCTGGAGCTGCGCGAGCTGGTGGAATCCCTCCCCGGCAAGCAGTTCCGGCGGAAGTGAGGCGTGGAACTAGATTTGGGTGATCTGCTGAAGATCGTCTTCGCCGATTCGAGCTCAGCGAAGACATGGCTGCGGACGCCACGCACCGCCGGACCTCTCCGGTGTACCACTGGGCCGGATGAGAAACGATGACGCCACCGCACCGCATCCGCTGACGGAGCACACGGCGGGGCCGGAGAGCCGGCCCCGCTCGCTGTACGTGCACGTGCCGTTCTGCGTGCGCCGCTGCGCGTACTGCGACTTCGCGGTGCAGGCCACGCGCGAGGCGCCGACCGACGACTGGCTCGACGCCGTCACCGCCGAGATGCGCCTGCTCTCCGCCGAGCGCGGGTGGAGCGCGCCGCTGCGGCTGGACACCGTCTATATCGGCGGGGGGACGCCGTCGATGCTGCGCCCGGACGCGATGGCCGAGCTGCGGCGGCGCCTGGAGCCGTTCGCCACCTGGGACGACGCGGCCGAGTGGACGTGCGAGGCGAACCCCGAGAGCTTCGCGCCGGAGACCGCCCGCGCGTGGCGCGACGCCGGGGTGAATCGTCTCTCGCTGGGCGCGCAGACGTTCCACGAGCCGGCGCTGCGCTGGATGGGGCGGATGCACGGTGTGGACGGCCCGCGCCACGCGATGGACGCCGCGCGCGCCGCCGGGTTCGAAAACGTGAGCGTGGACCTGATCTTCGGCCTTCCCGAGCGGCTGGGGCGCGACTGGGCGGCGGACCTCTTTCAGGCGCTGGCGCTGGAGCCCGAGCACGTGTCGCTCTACGGGCTGACGGCAGAGGCGGCCGCGCCGCTGGGGCGCTGGGTGGGCGAGGGGCGCGAGACCCTGGCCGACGAGGACCGCTACGCCGACGAGTACCTGCTGGCGCACCACGCGCTCCGCGCCGCGGGGTTCGAGCACTACGAGGTGTCGAACTTCGGCCTCCCCGGCCGCCGCTCGCGGCACAACTTCGCGTACTGGACGGGCGAGCCGTACGCCGCGCTGGGCCCGGGCGCGCACGGATTCCATCCCCCGCTGCGGCGCTGGAACGTGCGGGGCTGGGAGGACTACCGGCGCATGCTGCTGACCGAATCGCGTCTCCCGACGGACGGCGAGGAGACGGTGGACGAGGAGACGGCCGCGCTGGAGCGCGCCTGGCTGCTGCTGCGCACCGACCAGGGGTGGCCGATGTCCACCGCCGGCGCGGCGGAGCGGCGGCTGGCGGCGACCTGGACCGCGCGCGGCTGGGCACGCGAGAGCGGCGCCGTCCTGCGGCTGACCGCGGACGGGTGGCTGCTGCTGGACCGGCTGGCGGTGGAGATGGCCGAGGCGGCCGAGCGCCGTCCATCCCCCGTGCCCGACGCCGTGCTGGAGGCGGCGACGCTGCACGGGTGACAGGTTTCGCCGCGGACACGCGCCGTGGCGGCAACGCGGACCGCCGGAACGGCACGGATCGGCGGCACCGAAACTTGCTCTTGAGCGACGTGGGACGCGGGGCGCCGGAGGTGCCCAACCGCCGTCGCGGCAACGGGAACGCACGGCGCGAGCATTGACGCTCCCGGCGGGCGTCGGCAGATTCTACGGTTTGTGCCCGCTTTTTTCCCCTGCGAGCGTGGAGATGGCCGAACAGCCCCTGACCGAACGCGAGCACGCGATCCTCGAGGCGGTGATCCGCACCTACGTGGAGACCGCCGAGCCCGCCGGAAGCCGCATGGTGGCGCGCCGGTTCCGGCTCGGCATCTCGCCGGCCACGGTGCGCAACACCATGAGCGACCTGGAGGAGAAGGGGTACCTGTTCCATCCCCACACCTCGGCCGGGCGCGTGCCCACCGACCTGGCGTACCGGCTCTACGTGGACTCGCTGATGCAGCGCCAGCCGCTGTCGGCGCACGAGCGCGTGGCGATCCGCCGGCAGTTGGAGAGCGGGGGCGAGGGCGCGGCGATCGAGCACCTGCTGCGGCGCGCGGCGCAGGTGCTGGGGCTGCTCACGCAGGAGCTGGGGATCGCGGTGACGCCGCGGCTGGACGAGGCCACGCTGGAGCGGCTGGACCTGGTGCCGATCCACGAGGCCAAGGTGCTGCTGGTGCTGACGCTGCGCGCCGCCGGGGTGCGCACCGTGTACGTGGACGTGCCGGCGGCGATCCCGCCCAGCACCCTGGCGTCGGTGGCGCGCATCCTCAACGACCGCCTGGGCGGGCTGAAGCTGAAGGACATCCGCGCCACCCTTCCCGAGCGCCTTCGCGACACGGCGCCGCCGGAGGACCCGGGCGCCGGCGAGCTGCTGAACGTGTTCGTGCAGGGCGCCGACGAGCTGTTCGTGGGCCCCGGCGCCCCCGAGGCCGACCTGCACCTGGGGCGCGCCTCGGTGCTGGCCGAGCAGCCCGAGTTCAGCAGCGGCGAGCGGCTGCGCGGGCTGATCGAGCTGACGGAGCGCCGCGACCTGCTCACGCAGATGCTGGGGCGGCGCCCCGGCGAGGGGCTGCACGTGACCATCGGCGTGGAGCACGGCGACCCGGCGCTGAGCGAGTTCACCGTGGTGACGTCGGAGTACCGTTCGGCGGGGCTGAAGGGGGTGATCGGGGTGATCGGCCCCACCCGCATGCCCTACGAGCGCGTGATCGCGCTGGTGGAGAGCACGTCGAACCTGATCTCGGAATTCCTGGCCTGACATCGGCCTGAAAGCACAATGCGAGACTACTACGAGATCCTGGCCGTGGCGAAGGACGCCGACGGCGAGGCCATCAAGAAGGCCTACCGCAAGCTGGCCCTGCAGTACCACCCCGACCGCAACGGGGGCGACAAGGAGGCCGAGGAGAAGTTCAAGGAGGCCACCGAGGCCTACGAGATCCTCCGCGACGCCGACAAGCGCGCGGCGTACGACCGCTACGGCCACGCCGGCGTGAAGCGCGGGCCCTCGGCCGGCCAGGCCGGCTTCGGCGGCGGCTTCGGCTTCGAGGACGCGCTCAACATCTTCATGCGCGACTTCGGCGGCTTCGGCGGCTTCGAGGACCTGTTCGGCGGCCAGGGACGGCGCGGCGGGGTGCAGAAGGGGAAGGACCTGCAGGTGCGCCTGGCCATCACCCTGGCCGAGGTGGCCACCGGGGTGCGCAAGACGCTCAAGATCAAGGCGCTGGACCCCTGCAACACCTGCAAGGGCACCGGCAGCGCCGACGAGGGCGGCCCGGTGACCTGCGAGGCGTGCCAGGGCGCCGGCCAGGTGCGCCGGGTGCAGCGCAGCGTCTTCGGCCAGTTCGTCTCGGCCACGGTGTGCCCCACCTGCGGCGGCGAGGGGAAGACGATCCGCAACCCGTGCAAGAAGTGCCACGGCGACGGCCGCGAGCGCGGCGAGCGCACGGTGGAGGTGGAGATACCCGCCGGCGTGAGCAGCGACAACTACCTGACGCTGCGGGGGATGGGCAACGCCGGCCCGCGCGGCGGCCCGCGCGGCGACGTGCTGGTGGTGATCGAGGTGGAGGACGATGCGCGCTTCCTGCGCGAGGGCGCCGAGCTGGTGTACGACCTGGCCGTGTCGTTCAGCCAGGCCGCGCTGGGGCAGGAGGTGGACGTGCCCACCGTCTACGGCGACGAGAAGGTGAAGATCCCCGCCGGCGTGCAGAGCGGCGACGTGCTCACGCTCCGCGGCAAGGGCCTCCCGCACCTGGGCGGCGGCGGCCGCGGCGACCAGCACGTGCGCATCCACGTGTGGACGCCCACCGAGCTCTCGGCCGACCAGCTCGAGCTGTTCCGCAAGCTGGCCGAGGTGGAGGGCCCCGCCCCCACGCGCCGCAAGGGCGGCCGCGGGATCTGGGAGCGCGTGAAGGACGCGTTCGCCGCGTGATCGACCCGCTGCGCTGGCTGGTGCTCACCGTCCGCGGCCCCGCGCCCGAGATGGCGGGGCTGGTGGCGGACGGGCTCCTCGCGCTGGGCGGCGCGGCGGTGGAGGAGACGAACGGCGCCTCGCTCACCTACGTCCTCCCCCCCGACGACCCCGACGCCTTCGCCGCCGACGCGCGCGAGCGGCTGGCAGACTGGCTGCCGGAGGGGACGCCGCTGGAGGTGGAGTGGCGCTGGCAGGAGAACCAGGACTGGGCCGCGGAGTGGAAGCGCGGGCTGGGCCCGCGGCTGGTCACCGACCGGATCGTGGTGAAGCCCACGTGGACCGAGTGGGACGCCACGCCCGGCCAGGTGGTGATCGACGTCGATCCGCAGATGGCGTTCGGGACGGGCGAACACGCCACCACGCGCGGCTGCCTGCGGCTGCTGGACGGCATGGTTCGCCCAGGCGACCGCGCGCTGGACGTCGGCTCGGGCTCCGGCATCCTGGCCATCGCGGCGGTGCGGCTGGGGGCCGGCGAAGCGGTGGCGGTGGAGTACGATCCCGACGCCAACCTCAACGCGCGCGAGAACTTCGAGCGCAACGGCGTCGACTCTTTCGTTCGCTTGATCGAGGCGATGGCGGACGACGCGCTGCTGGAGGAGCTGGGGCGCTTCGACCTGGTGCTGGCCAACATCCTCTCCGGCGTGATCCGCCCGCTCCTCCCCGCGATGCGGCGGGCGCTCGGCGGCTCGGCCGAGGGGCGGCTGATCGTCTCGGGCATCCTCCACTCCGAATCGCCCGACGTGGTGCGCGACGCCGAGGCCGCCGGCTTCCGCGTGGAGCGGGTGGACGAGGAAGAGGAGTGGTGGAGCGCGCTCCTTCGCCCCACCGGCTGAACCGAGCTTCGGCGGATCGAGAACCGACGCGCCCGCGTGGAGAGCCACGCCGGCGCGTCTTCGTAGTGAGCGGCGGACGTCGTCCGAGAACGGGATTCGAACGGCTTCTCTCACAGAGGACACAGAGGTCACGGAGGAACCACGCGCAGTTCTCTGTGACCTCTGTGTCCTCTGTGAGAATGTTTTTTTCGTCGTAGCGGATCAGCCCGGGAGCAGCTCGTCCACGACGTCGCGGACCACCTCGCCGCCGAAGCCGCGGCGCGCGAGGAAGGCGTGCAGGCGGCGGCGGGCGCGGTCGGGCTCCTCGCCGGGGCGGGGACGCCAGCGCGCGGCGGCGGCGCGGGCCAGGTCGGCCTCGGACGCGTCTTCCCGCTCCATCACGCCGTCGATCGCGGCGCGCGCGGTGGCCTCGTCCACCCCCTTGGCCCGCAGCTCCTGCGCGAGCCGGCGCTTGCCGTGCGGGCGCAGGCGCACCCGGTCGCGCACGAAGCTCTCGGCGAACGCGGCGTCGTCCACCATCCTCAGCTCGCCCATCCTCGCCACGGTGGACTCGGCCGTGTCGTCCTCGAACCCCTTCCGCTTGAGCCGCCGCTTGAGCTCCGTGGCCGAGCGGGCGCGGTAGGAGAGGAGCGAGAGCGCGGCGTCGCGCGCCTTCCACGCGCCGCCGGCGGACTCGAGCGCCGCCAGCCGCGCCTCGTCCACCTCGTCGCCCACGTGCAGGTGCTCGGAGAGGACCAGCTCGGCCGCCAGCGCCAGCCGGAACTCGCCGTCCACGTGTACGTTCACGCGGTCGGCGCGGAGCTGCTGCGGCTTGATCGCGGTGATCTTCATCGTGCGCGTCGTGGTCGGTGGAGGGTGCCGCGGACAAGCTACGGCCGCCGCGCGGCGAGCGGAAGCGCACGATGCGAACACGCCACCGGTGGCGTACCGGGTCCTCGTCTGGCTGTTCTGTCGGCTGGTCGTGTATCCAGGGCAGGTCCCGTTGGGGAAACCGACGCGGCTGATGTGAGTCCGTTGTTTTCAGATCCCGGATCACGCGTCGGCGGGTGCTCCGGTGGAGGGCGGTGATCCGGCAACGGAAAGGGGGCGGCCGCGCGGGCCGCCCCCTTCGCCATCGCATACCCTATCACACCGAAGCGTGCCTCAACTCGCCGCGGGCGCCGCGGGCCGGGCCATCCGAGGCGCCTTCATGCGGCGCGGCGGCTCGGAGGGCAGCGGGTCGACGCCGAACTTCCGCAGCATCAGCTCCGCCGTTTCCAGCGCGCCTTCCACCCATCCCTGCGCGTTGGAGTACGCCTCGCCGCAGATGTGCACGGGCACGCCCGCCACCGGCGCCACGATGCGCTCGACCACGTGGGCGCTCTGCACCCCGATGTTCCAGCTGTTCCACCCGCCGCCGAACGGGTCGTCGCCCCAGTCCATGAAGGCCGCGTTCTTCACCGCCGGCACGAACGACAGCCCGTGGATGCGCGCGAGCTGGCGCTGCACCTCCTCCACCATGGCCCTGGGGGCCTGGTACTGGCTCCACTGCTCGGCGGCGGGGCTCTCGGAGCCCTCCGACTCGTTCACGAACCACTCCGGGTCGGGCTTGTTCTCGGCGCCGGCGCGCCATCCCTTGCCGCGCTTGGGGCGGAAGCCGTCCCAGAACCCGATGTTCAGCCCGTCGTCGTACGAGGCCATCAGCATGGAGCGGTCGGATGCGCCCGGCGGGGTGCCGTTGTCGGTGGGCCAGTAGTAGGTCTGGCGTACGGGAAGGTCGGTGGTGGTGCGCCCCGCCTCCACCCCGGCCGGCACCCACCACGGGTACTCGTAGGTGGTGAAGAGCTTGAACAGCGGGCGCGGGGTCACGCTGGACACCAGCTCCGCCACCTCGGGCTGCCGCAGGAACGGGCTGCCGTCCCTGATCAGGTCGAGGGAGCGCCGCGGCATCGCCAGCACCAGGGCGCGGGCGCGGACCTCGTCGCCGCCCTCGAAGCGGAGCGTCACGCCCTCCTTCGCGTCGGCGGTGAAGCCCACCAGCTTGCGGTTCAGGTGCACCTTGCCGCCGGCCTTCTCGAAGCGCGCCGCCAGGGTGAGCGGCACCTGCTGGAAGCCCTGCCGGAAGCCCAGGTACCTGGGGTCGACGCCGAAGTCGGAGAGGTACCAGGGGATGGCGTCGGCCGCGTTCCAGCTCGTGAGCGTGGTCTGGTAGCCGCCCGCGTCGAGCGAGAGCTGGTACGCCTCGCCGCTGATCACCCGGATCAGGATCTGCCAGAAGCCCTGCTCGTGCAGCGGCCTGCCGTCGAAGGTGGCGCGGCGCGCCATCACCCGCCGCTCCTCCTCGGTGCGCCCCGGGTCGGTGATGCCGGGGACGATCTGCTCGATCGCGTTCAGCAGGATCTCGCCGGGCACGTGGCCGTGCTCCAGGAAGCCCAGGCGGTACGGCACCTTGTCGGGGCTGGTCTTGAAGTCGGCCAGGCGCAGGTGCACGCCGCGCAGGTAGGCGATGTTCTCGGGCTCGTCCACCGGGAAGGGATACGTCTCGATGCGGTGGCCGCGCGGCGCCGTGTGGTTCAGCACGTCGAGCAGCCGGCTGATCCGCGGCTGCACCGCCGGGAGGATGCGCATCCCGCCCAGCTCGGCGGTCATGTTGTCGATGTCGGGCGGGTTCACCGACAGCAGCCGCCCGCCCACGTGCCCGCCCGCCTCGAACACCTCCACGGTGCGCCCCGAGGCGTTCAGCCGCCACGCCGCGTACACCCCCGAGACGCCGGCCCCGACGATCGCCACGTCGAGCATTTTCCCGCCCATGGGTTCCTCCTGCATGAAAGATTGGACTGCGACGGCCGAAGAGGAGATCGTCGCGCATGCCAGCGTCCGTGTCCTGTCGGGAGCTTCGGTTGGAACGGAAGAAGGGAGTGAACCGGGGAGCCGCCGAGATATCGAAGCCGACACAGGAATTCTGGAATCCGGATGTTCCAATCTGCCGCGACGAGCCGGCGTGAGGCAAGGAAACATTTGTCGTCGCCCGCGCATTCCCGATTGCTCATCGCGCACCACTTCCATCCAGGGAAACGGCCGTTCGATGCCCGGCATGCGCGTCACCGCCATCTGCCGGGATGCGGGCGCCGCGCCGACACGGTCTTTTCTCGGGACGGAGATGGAGCCGATACGTTGTCCGGCCTTCGCTCCCGCACTTTCGCGCACCCGGCGGTGTGGCTATCGTCCCGGGATACGACTCGACCCAGACCCCAGCGGACCGCGCGTGCCGGAGACCGCCACCACCGCCGCCCCGCTCGACGTGCTCGCGCTGCGCCAGCGCGAGTTCCCGAGCCTGGACGGCCGCCGGCCCTACCTGAACGCCGCTTCGATGGGCGCGCTCCCCGAGCGCGCCCGCCGCGCGCTGGATGACTACGGCGCCCGCCGCGCCGCGGTGCACGCCATGCGCGGCGCCGACTTCGAGCCCGTGCTGCAGGGCGCCCGGGCCGCCGCC
Source organism: Longimicrobium sp. (assembly GCA_035630095.1). Lineage (GTDB taxonomy): Bacteria > Gemmatimonadota > Gemmatimonadetes > Longimicrobiales > Longimicrobiaceae > Longimicrobium. The sequence continues at coordinate 6,221 of DASQLJ010000623.1, read as the reverse complement.
GCGCGGCTGGTGAACGCGTCGGCGGACGAGATCGCGCTGGCGCCCAACACCAGCTACGGCCTGAACCTGGCCGCGCGGGGGCTGCCCATCGAGCCCGGCCGGCGGGTGGTGGTGAGCGACCGCGAGTTCCCCGCCAACGTCTACCCCTGGCTGGCGCTGGCGCGCGAGGGCCGCGCGCGGGTGGACGTGATCCCCGCCGACGCCTTCGGTCAGCCGGACGAGGCGCGGCTGCTGGCCGAGATCGAGCGCGGCGACGTGGGCATCTTCGCCCTCTCCGCCGTGCAGTTCGCCACCGGGTGGACGGCGGAGCTGGCGAAGTTCGGCGAGGCGTGCCGGCGCAACGGCACCTGGTTCGTGGTGGATGCCATCCAGGCGGCGGGCTGCGTTCCGCTGGACGTGCGCGAGGCGCGGGTGGACGTGCTGGCGTGCGGCGGGCACAAGTGGCTGTGCGGCCCCTTCGGCACCGGCTTCGCGTACGTGCGGCGCGAGGTGGTGGAGGCGCTGGAGCCGCGCGTGGTGGGGTGGACGTCGATGGCCGCCAGCGCCGACTACGCCGACTGCTGCGGCTACCGCTGGGAGTGGGTGGAGGGCGCGCGCCGCTTCGAGGTGGCCACGCAGCCGTTCCAGGACTACGCGGGCTTCGCCGAGTCCGCCGGGCTGCTGCTGGAGACGGGGATCGAGCGCATCCGCGCGCACGTCACGGGGCTGCTGGAGCCGCTGGTGGCGTGGCTTGCGGCGAGGGAGGACGCGACGATCGTGAGCGACCTGGACCCGGCGCGGCGCTCGGGGGTGTTCAGCTTTCGGATCGGCGACACGGCGCGTGTCCACGCGGCGCTGCACCGGGCGGGGATCGGGTGCGTGCCGCGCGAGGGCGCGATCCGGCTGTCGCCGCACCTGTACAACACGGCCGACGAGGTGGCGCGGGTGATCGACGTACTGGACGGCGGCGCATGGTGACGGCCAGCCGACGCGAAGCGGCCGACGCGGTGGCCGCGCTGGTGGAGGAGGTGCGCGCCCGCTACGCGCCCGACCCGCGCACCGCCGTGTTCGAGGTGACGGTGGAGGTGCGCGGCGACTCCGTGGCGCTGGTGGGCGCCACCAGCGAGCACGAGGCGGCCGTGGCGCTCAGCACGCAGGTGGCCCAGCTCACCGGCTGGGAATCGGTGCGCGACGAGGTGCAGCGCCTTCCCGAGGCCGAGCCCGACGAGATGGTGCACGCCGTGGTCTCCTCCGCCGTGGCGCCGATGCTGGCGGGGGCGCGGGTGGCCACCACGCAGGTGTCGCAGGCGGTGCTGGGGAGCCGCGGCGCCGTGCTGCGCCGCAGCGGCCGCTGGCTGCAGTGCCGCACGCACGACGGCTACATCGGCTGGATCCACGCCGGCTACACGGTGCTGATGGACGAGAGCTCGGCCCGTACCTGGGAGACCGGCGTGGAGGGCGAGCCCTGGATCTCGCTGGGGGCCGAGGTGCTCGACCGCGACGGCGACGTGATGATGCGCCTTCCCTGGGGCGCCCGGGTGGTGCGCGAGGGCGCCGACGTGGTGAAGCTCCCCGACGGCCGCTCCGGCCGCCCCAGCGGCGACCTGGTCCCCGCCGCGCTGCGCCCGGTGGCCTTCCCCGCCGACGGGGCGGTGGCGGCGGAGACGGCGCGGCGCTGGCTGGGCTCGCCGTACCTGTGGGGCGGCGTGACCATGGGCGGGGTGGACTGCTCGGGGCTGGTGCAGGCGGTGTGGAAGCTCCACGGCCGCATGATCCCCCGCGACAGCGACCAGCAGTCGCGCTTCGGCCAGGAGGTGGACCCCGGCCCCGAGTTCGAGAACCTGCAGCCCGGCGACCTCTGCTTCTTCGCCGAGGAGCCCGGCCGTGTCACCCACGTGGTGATGAGCACCGGCGGCCCCGAGATCATCCACGCCTCGCTCGGCAACGGCGGCGTGGCGAGGAACAGCCTCATGGGGCGGCGGAGCTACGAGCGGGAGCTGCGGCGGCTGTTTCACAATGCGCGGCGGGTGGTGTAGGGGCGGCGATGGGTAGTCCTGAGTCCTGAGTGCGCCGTCCGGTCTGCTGTCGATTTCGAGAGGCCTTGCTGCCGCGCAACGAAGCGGCGGGAGTGCCGATGCCGGTAGTCCGCGAAGGCGGACTTCGTGTAGTCGTTGCTGCGATTCCAATCGCCCTTCCGGTCCCATCACCGAACCATAGATGAGATTCTCGATCGTGATCGCCCTGGCGGCGGGGCTGCTGGGCGGGGTGGCGCACGCCCAGGCCCCGGCGTCGGCCGAGGCGGCGGCGCGGGTGGACGGCGCGTTCGCGCGCTGGAGCTCGCGCGAGACGGCGGGGTGCGCGGTGGCGGTGGGGCGGAACGGCGAGACCGTGCTGTCGCGCGCGTACGGCATGGCCGACCTGGAGCACGACGCGGCGAACTCGCCCGAGACGGTGTTCGAGGCCGGCTCGGTGGCGAAGCAGTTCACCGCCGCGGCCGTGGTGCTGCTGGCGCAGCGGGGGCGGCTCTCGCTGGACGACCCGGTTCGCAGGTACGTGCCCGAGCTGCCGGACCACGGAACGCCGATCCGCATCCGCCACGTGCTGAACCACACCAGCGGGCTGCGCGACTGGGGGACGGTGCAGGAGGTCGCCGGCTGGCCGCGCGGCACCCGCACCTACACGCACGCACACGTGCTCGACATCGTGGGGCGGCAGCGCGCGCTCAACTTTCCGCCGGGCTCGCAGTACCTGTACAGCAACACGGGCTACAACCTCCTCGCCATCCTGGTGGGGCGCGTGGCGGGGGTGCCGTTCGCCCGCTTCACCCGCGAGCAGATCTTCGCGCCGCTGGGGATGACGCAGACGCGGTGGCGCGACGACTACACCCGCGTGGTGAAGGGGCGCGCGATCGCGTACGAGATCGGGAGCGACAGCGCGCCGCGCCAGCAGATGCCGTTCGAGAACGTGCACGGCAACGGCGGCCTGCTCACCACCGTGGGCGACCTGCTGAAGTGGAACGAGAACCTCGTGACCGGCCGCGTGGGCGGCGCCGCGCTGAGGGACGAGCTGCAGCGCCAGGGCGTGCTGACCACCGGGCGGCGGATCGAATACGCGGGCGGGCTGGTGGTCACGCGGTACCGCGGCGTGCCCGAGGTGAGCCACAGCGGCGCCACCGCCGGCTACCGCGCCTGGCTGGCCCGCTACCCGGATCAGCGGCTCTCCGTCGCCGTCCTCTGCAACGCGGCCGAGGCGCGCGCGGGGACGCTGGGGCACCGCGTGGCCGACCTCTTCCTCCCCGCCGCCGCGCCGGCGCCCGCTCCTGCGCGGGTGGCCGTGCCGCGAGCGGCGCTGGCAGCGCGCGCCGGGCTGTACCGCGACCGGCGGACCAGCGAGCCGCTGCGCCTGGAGTTCCGCGGCGGCGAGCTGACGCTGAACGAGCGGCCGCTGGTGCCGCTCTCCCCCACGCGCTTCCGGCTGGGCGACGACGCGACGGTCGAGTTCGAAGCGGCGCCGGCCGGAACACGCGCCGCCTTGCGCATGATCGGGTCGGACGGCGACACGCTGGCGTTCGAGCCGGTGGCCGAGTGGGCGCCCGCGCGGCTGGCCGACTTCACCGGCGAGTATCGCAGCGAAGAGGCCGAGGTGAGCTACACGGTGGCGGTGGCGAACGGAAAGCTCGTCCTGCGCCGCCGCCCCAACGCGCGCTTCGACCTGGCGCCGGAGTACGCCGACGCCTTCACCACCCGCGACGGCTGGGTGGTCCGCTTCAGCCGCGACCGTGCCGGCCGCGTCACCGGCTTCGGCCTCTGGCTCGACCGCGTGCGCGACCTGCAGTTCCGGCGTGCAGGGCCGTAGACCGGAGGCGTTCTGGACTCGTGAACCTCCCCCGCGCAGAGCGTCTATAGTGCTCAGAGTGCGCTAGTTACGTCGAGAGAGGAAATCTCCCTTGACTTGATTCAGGGCAGGGGTGATACTGCGGTAAGTCGCGAAAGAACCGAGGCTAGATCCAGTCTCTCCCGAAGAGAAAATGGCATCCAGATCTGCACCCGAACGAGGGAAGAGGAAGCAGCCAGCGTCAAAGCCGCGCCCGCGGGGTGATCGGCCGAATGGGGGCAAGCTTTCGAAGACAGAGCTCGCGTTCCGCGAAGAGCTGGTGAGGGGGTTCGAGGCCATACGTGGAATGCAGATCGATGATCTCTATCCACCGTCGGGGCGCGATGAAGAAGAAATACGTTCTTGATTCACAGTTTCTAATCCGGGCAGTCAGAAGAGACGAAGAGGCCGAGAGAATGAGACAGTTTCTCTCGGCCTCGCTCGTTTACCTGAGCTCTGTCGTGGTGCAGGAACTCCTGGCCGGCGCGCGTGACGGTGAATTGCGCAGCCTCCACAAGCACTTCTTCAGGCCGTTCGAGCGGAAGGGGCGCGTGGTCACACCCACGCATCGCGGATGGACGGATGCGGGCAACATCCTGCGCAAGCTGCGTGCGGCCGGCTGGCAGATCACGCCTTCGCTCACGAACGACGTACTGATCGCCGTCTCCGTGACGCAGATCGGGGCGACGCTGGTGCACGACAACGAGAGGGACTACCGGGAGATCAAGCGCCACTATCCCCGCCTGCGGCACCGGGTGGGGTGGCCCGAGCGCGAGGCGGCGTAGCTCTGCGGGTGATCTCGACGTCGACGAGAACAGGAAGGCCGGCCCCCGAGTGGAGGCCGGCCTTGTTGCGATTGCGTGAGGGATGCGCGCCCGGAGGGCCGGGAACGCGGCGGCGGCGCGTGGGTGCCGCGGATCCTCGACGATGCCGGTCCGCCGCCGTGGGCCCGGCGCCGTTGGGCACGGCGGTATCGTGCCCTACGGCGCGCGCAGCCCGGTTTGGCGCCTGAGCGCCAAACACGCCCAAATCCCGTCCTGCAAACGCTTTCGGAGTCCGAAAGAAGTCGCCTACTCCAGCCCCCACCGCGACCGCGAGCCCCGCGCGTCGATGTGGATGAACGGGCCGTGGGCGCCGTTGCCGTTGTACACGCCCGCGCCGCCCATCAGCTCGGGGTAGCGCCGCTCCACGCGGTCCACCGCGCGCAGCATCACGATCACGTCGCGGGTGTCGCGGCGGCCGTCGCCGTTCAGGTCGTCGATGTAGCCGTCGAAGTCGTTGTCGACCCACACGTCGCTGGCGTCGCCGTAGGTGTGGCGGGAAAGCAGCGCGCGGCCGCCCTCGCCCACGCCCTGGATGTTGTAGGCCGGCGTCCGAAAGCCGCTCATCACCGCCATGTTCTCGGCGCGCACGCCCATGGCGTTCAGCTCCTGCAGCACCAGCTCCAGCTTGTCGATCAGGCGCAGGTCGAGCGCGAGGTACTTGGGCCAGACGGCGAACTGGTTCTTGGTGAGGAAGTTGCGCAGGCGGAAGTGCGTGCTGACCTGCATGTCCTGGTTGAACGGCGTGACCTCGATGAACCCCGGCGGCGGCGCGTACATCCCGTTCAGGCCGTCGTTCTCGGTCACGTAGCGCCCGATCTGGTAGCCGTTCAGGTAGCCGTCGCGCTTCTCGGAGAAGGGGACGCGCGTGATCAGCGTGAGCTCTTCCACCCGCTGCGCGAAGCCGTCCGGCGCGGTGAGCTGCAGCCGCCACGACCCCGCCACGGTGGGCGCCGTGATCCCCGCGGCCACCCACCCCTCGCCCTGCAGCGCGCGCGGCTGGGTGCCGTTCACCGGGAGCCAGCGGTAGCGAAGGTCGGCCGGGCGCGTCCCCGTCCACTCGATCGGCAGCTCCACGCGCCGCATGGGGTCGGTGAACATCACCCGCAGCTCCCCGCTGCGCCCGAACGCGTTGTCGGCCAGCCGGAACGCCGCGTCCGCCTTCCACCGGTAGAGCCGGTGGGGGCTGGGCTCGGCCCGCTCGCCCCAGGTGAAGGGCGCGAGCGAGTGCATGGGCCGGGCGAAGCCGAGGGCGGCTCCGGCCAGGATGCACGCGGCAAGCGGGCCGGCGAGCGAGCGGCGGGGACGGGGCATGGCGACTCCTCTTGGTGCTGGACGGACGGATGGTTCACGACCGCGCCGGGCGCGCATGGAAGCCCGGCCTGTCATCTGGGAGCGGCGCGCGGCGTCGATGCTGGATCGCGCGCGCGCCTGGGACGATTCCGCAACCGCCCGCCTGCATGCGTCCGCGCGCGCGGGGGATTCGCGCATGGACGCACTTCGCGCCCGGATGTGCCGGGCGTGGGGCCGTGGCTTGTCAACGAGGGG